>JBLIOK010000055.1:0-11382 GCA_047639735.1 Candidatus Krumholzibacteriia bacterium
TCAACTCGCTGTTGTCCGTTCCACGCGCGGTGATATGGATATTTGCCATATCAATGGCGTTTTCAGCCCGGACGACGATCAAGTCACCGTTGCCGGCAAAAGCCTTGTCAAAGCCCATGATGGCCAGGTTAGCATCCAGCTTGATCCCTACATTTTTCAGGAAGACGAGTTCTGATTGTTCGTCGACCAATGGGCCAGCTGCCACATCGGCGACGTTGATATTGCCTTGCAGGCGCAGCCCTTTCAAGCTGGTGCCAGAAACCAAACGCAAGGCCATGGAGCCGTCGTCGTAGGAGACCCAAGCGAAGTTGACCACTTTGCTGTCAGGAACTTTGGATTTCGCCGAAGTGACGACGCCAAAGTTGAGTGAGAATATGATCAGATCTTCGAAATTGATCAGGTCATCAGTGGTTGGGATACCCAGACGACTCATGTTGTCGGTGGGGCCCACGTCGACAATATTGCTGTAAGCAGCGTCGCCATCACTTGTGGCAAAAGCAGTACCGAGGGCACTGATGTCAAAGACACCTACTGTGCCGTCGGGGACAAAGCTACCGGGCACAGTGCCATCGACATCGCCTAGCCAATAATTGGTGGCGCGATCCAGAACAGCGGGCGCCGCACTGGCGTTACCAGCTGCATCAACCGCAAAGACAGTGTAGTAGTACACGCCGCGGTTCAGGTGATCACTCCACGTTTCGGTTTGAGCCGTAGCCGCTGAAGAAACCAGTGGCAACCATTCGGCCGACGCCACGGCGGTGACATAGTCAGCCGGTGCGGCAGGGATAGTATTGCCAGCGAGATCATCATATTCGGGATAAGCCGAGGCGTTAGCACCGTCGTGCCACACGCCGCTGAACACTTCATAGTGATCAACGTCGGTACCACTGTGGGTCCAAGCCACGTCAACCTTGTTGTGACCTGGTGCTGCGCTGATCGTCGTGACAGCGGCCGGAGCCGTGCAGTCATATTCGATCGCAGCGCCGGTGACCGAGACCGGAATGGTGTCGTTGTTCGGGTCGCGCAAAACCAAACTCGTAAAGTCAACGTTGGCTAAGACGTCACTCGTCGCCGAGAAGGTGATGGTGAACAGATCAAAGGTGCCGGGACCAACAACAGGACTGGTGGGGCTGCCCACTGTCGAGCCGGTGATGGTCCACTCGTTGGCGCCGGTGGCAAAGGCAAAGAAGTTGTTATTCACGGTCCCAAAGGGTTCGAGATCAACAATGGCGCCAAAGTCCAATCCAGCGGTGGCGGAAATGATCGCGTTGTACAAGAACACGTCCGGTGTGCTGCCGTCAGCGGTGAAGCTGAAGGTCAGAGTGACCGTTTGGCTGCAGCCAATTGGTCCACTGGTCGAGGGCGTGATGGCCGCGGTGGCCATACCAACCCAAGGCTCGAATAAGACATTATCCGAAACCAAATTGCCGGTGCCGGGTGCGTTCAAGACGGGATGGAAGGGACCAAGTGCGGTGCCCCACCAGTTGTTGGTCGCATCCACAGTGACACCGGTTGACGTCACGCCAGAATCGGCATTGTTGGCAATGGTGCTGGTGTGGATCGTCACCTGGCTGATGTCCGAAACATCGTAGCCGACCACGAGGCCGGTAGTATTGCCGGTCAAGCTGGAGTTCGTGATGTCAGCTACGGTTCCCGTGCCGTAAAAATCGGTCACCAATATACCAGCTGAAGTTGAGCCATCGCTAGCTGCGACGCCAACACAATTGATGATCGTCGCATCATTGACGGTACCGGTACTGCCACCGCCAAATTCGACTCCATAGTCGAGGAAGTCGCCTACACCCTTGCCGGTGTATGTGAAACCATCGACATTAACATCTGGTGCCGTAGGTTCGATGTTGCCACGAATATGAACACCAATACGTTGGATGCCAGACATGACGCAGTTTTCAACCGCGCCGACGCCTGTCAAGAATTGGATGCCTTTGCCATTGTAGAGACCGCCATAAATGTTGCGGATCTCACAGTTTCGAACGGTAAAGTCTGCACCGCGACACTGGATGGCATCAACGACAGTGAAGCCCGTTCCATCAATGGACAGGTCTTCGATAATCGCCGTTACGCCATAATCAACATAGATAAAGGCGCTCGATACCAGGTAAGAGCCCGCAGCCGTATTTGCGGTCGGCACGACCACAGTTGATGCCGCGCCAGCTCCGGTTACAGTCAGGTCCTTATTCAGCACCAGTTGTCCCGCGGCGGCAAATGTACCGGAACGGATCTCCACGGTATCGCCAGGGAAGGCGCCGTCGAAAGCAAACTGAATACCCATGCCAGCGCCGACGACCAAGGTGCCGCCAGCTGCAGCGGTGATATAGGAGCCAGCCAAACTGGCGTCAATATTGAGGGCCACGGCAATGGCAGTAGGCTCGTCTGGGTGGAACAAGTCATAGCCAGGGATGGCGTTGTCGTTCCTGACAATAAAATCGTATCCGGTGACAGATACGCTGGTATTGAACAGACCAAATTCATCCTGACTATAAATGTTGCCTTCACCGAAACTGCTGGAGGCGCCATCAATCACTACGTTAGATGACCCGCGGTTCAAGTAGATAGGTTTGGAGGCGTAGACAGCAAAACTGCCCCAGGCATTGTTCGCCGAGGTGAGGTTGTTGGCCACTACTCCAACACAACCGGTCACTTGAAAGCCATTGCCGCCGGTGGCGTCACTGGAGGTTAAGAAACTCAGCACCACAGTATTGAAACCGTGAATGTCAAAGCCAGTGCGTTGGTGCACACCCTGCACAGTGATGTTTTGCAGCGTCAAGTTGTCATAACCATTGGGCGGATTGCCAGTGCCGCTTGCGTGGATGGGGAAATTTGTGTTGGCCACATTGGTCGCCAATGTGAAGTTGGATAAGGTCACATCGCCAGACTCAATGATCATGCCGTAACCACCGGCAGCGGCGATATTGATGATCACACCAGCTTCACTTTGGCCAGTGATGGTCAAAGGCTGATTAATATTTAATGTGCTCGGCGGATTGTAAGTGCCGTCGTCGATAGTGATCGAGTCACCCGAATTCGCAGCAGCCAAAGCGGCTTCGATGGTTGCGTAGGACGTGGCTTGCGTCACGTTTTGCACTGAGAAGGTGGCAGTTGCTGTGTAGTTGTTGACGATAAAGCCATCGCCGCCGGACACGTAGTTAGTGGATGTATCACCGAAGATCCAATTGTAGCCATGGGCGATGTTGGTGAGGATTTCATCGGGTGCACCACTGCCAACAGCGTTGAGTGGGTTGGCGATGTAGGCGGGTGGTGGCGGCGAAATGATGAGGTCGGCCACATCATCAAAGATAAGACCGGTTGCAAGGCCAGTGTAGGTGGCTACCCAACTGGTGCCGGGTTCGCCGCCACCGCTGCCTGGTACTTCGTAGACCTTGCAGCGTTTGGTCTTGAGGAAATTCCAGTCGGCAACGTCCCACGGGCTGCCGGCCCATTCGGCGTCAGAAGGCTCGTTGGCTAAAACAGCATAGTTGCCGAGACCATCGGTCACCCAGATGTTGAAGTAGGGGCCATAAAGGGAACCCGATGCGCCCACGTCGTCCAAGCGATCAATGTGCAAGCCCGTGATTTGGGAAATTTTGGCACCGTTGATAAGGTCCGTCGCCAAGCCTGCTTTTTGACCGCCTTGGGTCGTGCCAATTTCAACAGCGTTGATCACGTAGTCATCGTTGTCGACAATAAACGGTGGTTCGGTTGATCCTTCGCGGATCACAAAAGCCGACCAACCAGGATCGACAACCGGTGCTTGTGCCAACGCACCGTTGGCGATAAGTAGCATTGACAGGGTTAGTAAAATCAAACGTTTCATGGGTATCCCTCTGTTCGTTTCATCTCATCCGTGAGAAATGGATTTTCCTCGTTGTTCACTTCCTCGTCGCTCGTCAGTCGGCCACTTGCCGGGTGCCAAAGGAGTTATCCGTCGACACCCGGCTCGTGCCGGTATGTGGTCCTGCGATCAGGACCTTTTTATCACGATCACTTCATCAAAATCATCTTGCGCACCTGGCTGTAAGGCCCGGCGTTCAAGCGGTAGAAATAGGTTCCCGAGGCCACGGCGTGACCGGCGTCATCTTGTCCTTGCCACACCACATCGTGGTTTCCTGGGCCTCTGGTTTCTTTGAGCAAAGTGGCCACCCGGCGTCCATCAATGCTGTAGATTGTCAGGCTCACAGGTTGCGACTCGGGCAAGCTGAAACTGATCGTAGTACGGGGGTTGAATGGGTTGGGATGGTTGTTTCTCAACTCGAAAACCATGGGGTTTATGCTGCCACTGGTATTGCCCAGAGTGTAACTAACCTTCGAGTTGTCCACTGCGCGCACGTCAATAGCCAATGAGCTGGCGGCGATGTCTTGAATGCTATCGACCACGAACAATTCACCACTGCCAACGAAGGCGGCATCGTGTCCCAGCAGGACGAGGTTGACATCCAAAGTGGAGCCGGGGTTGATCAAGAACGGCATGGCGCCTTGGCTGACCAACAGTTCGCCACTTTCGACGCGGCTGATGACGCTGTTAGAGCGCACCCGAATCCCTTGCACACCAGTGCCATTGATCAGATGCAGAGCCCAACGACCGTCTTCACGTTGCGCCCAAGCCAAGTCCACTTGATCGGAAATCATCATTTGTGATTTGGCAGGGGTAACGACGCTGAAGTTGATGGCAAAGACAATCAGGTCTTCAAAATCGATCAGGTCATCGGTGAGGGGAATGCCCATGGCACTCCAATCATCGGTGGGGCCAACGTCGACAATATTGTTGTAGGCAAAATCGCCATCAACAGTAGCAAACGCCGTCCCAAGGGCCGTGATGTCGTCTACGCCTACCTCGCCGTCGATAGCCGAGACATCACCAAGCCAATAGTTGCTCGCTCGATCATTGGCAGGGGCCGCCACGCTCGTATTGATCGCCGCATCGACTGCAAAAACTTCGTAGTAGTAGACACCTCGCGATGTGGCATCGGGCCAAACATCGGTAAAGTCCAGCGTGCCTAGGAGAGATGTGCCGGCCAATTCCCACTCCGGACTGGCTAGGGCAGCGTTGCGATCAGCCGGGCGTGTGGGGAAAGTGTTGCCCGCTAGGTCGTCATATTCAGGATAGGCGGACACGCCAACGACCGTGTCGTACCACAAGCCACGGTAAACCTCGTAGAGGATGGTATCGATGCCGTCGTGGGTCCAAGTTACGTCAACTTTGTTGTGGCGGGGACCGGCGGTGATGTTGTCGACTGCGGCCGGAGCCGTGCAATCTACCTCAAAGTCGAGGCCGACCATATCAACAAAGATGGGCACGTTTTGTGGGTCGCGCAGGCGGTAGCTGACCACGCTGACGTCGACGTCGACTTCGGTTGCGGTGACCAGATTGATCACGAAAAGTTCGGCGTCGATCAAGGTACCCGGGTGGGCGCCAAAGTGGGATCCGTTCACGGTGAAGGTGCCGTCGAGGTTGGCATCAACGCGGAAGAAGTCCATGGGTTCGACGACAAAAAAGTCAGTCGTTAGAATCGGCACGAAGCCGCCGGTGATATCAAGGATGATTTCGTAACCATAAAGACCGGGAGTGGCATCACTGCGATCGTAATAGATAGAAATTTCGCCGACATCGCCGCACATGGCGGGGTCGTTGAAAGTAGTGAACGCGGTAACCGAGGCCGCGCTCGCGTTATATGCAACGGCCAAAGCAGCAGCGCATTCGCCGCCAACCTCCGGGTAGTGATCGCCACCGGTATAGATAAAGCCACCAGAGGGATCTTGGGTTGAGGCCAACCAGATACCTGCGTTTTGCAAGGATGCCATGTTGGTAGGTGTTGCTGCTAAGAAATTGTCGATAACCAAGGCAGCGTAGGCTGTTGCTTGCCAGTCACGGTCATCAAAGCCAGTCGGCGCACCGTATTGGAAGCTGTAGGCGCCATCGCTGTATTGGCATTCCAGCAGGAGAATTTCTAAGGCAGGGATTTCAGCCGTATGGGTTCCCGTCACTTGGAAGGCTTCAATCAAGCCGCCGATACCGAGGGAATACCAATAGAAATCGGTGTCGGCGTAAGCAGGATCGTAACCTTTGCAGCGGGTGGCGAAGTCGAAATATCCTGGCGCCAAGGCGAAGCTGTCTTGGTAAAGCACTTCGGCAATTTCAGCGGCCTGCGCCGCGTAACCGTTGCCTGGGAAAACAGTTTCTAACCTCATGACGGCAGTGGCGTAGGTGGCAATATCCCAAGGGATAATTCCGTTCTGGTAACCATTGGAGATGCCGCGGAAGTCGCGGATGTATTCGGCAAACGAAGTGGCGGTGCCGATGCCGTAATTGGCTAAACGATAGAGCCAGATGGCTTCAGCGCCTGCTTGATAAAGGCCAGGTGTCGCAACGCCGGCCAAAGCGGCAAAGTCGAGCAAGAAATTCATGTCTGCCGAAGAGCGAATCGATGTTGGCCCTGTTGTGACCATATAGTCGGCAGCGTCTTGCATGGCGGTCATCAAGGCAGGATCGGGATTGAAGGCGTAAACTTGCAACATGCCGTTGGCTGTGACGCCATAAAGGTTGCCGGGACTCGCATTGGCGTCATGTTCAAAAGCTGAACCGACCCAGTGCCAGCCGCCGTCTTCGAGGTCTTGGTCAGGGTTGCCGTTACCCGCGTTGTCTTCGTTTATATCCGATTGCATATACCGAACGTAGTTGGCAGCGGCGATAGCGGCAGCTTTCAGATCGTTAGGATCGCCAAAGGCTTTGTTGATCTGTGTCGGCAATGATGAGTGAATTGTGCGATCAGCTTTATCTGGCGTGGCTAATGGCCCGGCGCCGAACGCTGTGGTTGCAATAAAACTTAAGATAATAGTGCAGAGAATACATTTAGATGCCCGTTCATAAACCTTCATCTCGTCCCTCCAGGAATTGAGAAAAATGGGTAATGAATTTGAAACGGCGAGTTCATTTTGTCGTCGTTACGTCCAGCGTCTTGCCTCCTTCGTAGCACCGTTGAGAAACGGCGTGACAGTGCCTGATAACCCTCGATCGTGGCGGGCACAGCACAGCTTCGTGCCCTATTGCCAAAAGAATTTTGGCGAACGCTGGGCAGTCGATTTTTTACATGGGATGGCAGAGATGCGGCATTACACCGCGGTCCATCCTCGGGCGAGGATTGTGGACGAGTAACTTCTATCGCAAAGTTGGGCTATGAAGACAACGCCATATAAAGGCGCGGTTACCTCATCGGTAAATGGACTTCACGGTACCAAACTTAAATTCAGTTTTATTGACGGCGGGATCGATAGTGATCCTGTCGCCGGTGCTATTGCCAAAGGTAAGTGGCGAATTAGCTCCGTCACGCACATCAACATTTTGAAATTCTAACGGCGAAACACCGAGGCCCAAAGTTGAAAAGTGACAAACGGCAAGGACTTGGACGCCCCCAAGCGTTCCGTCGAGAACTGCTGAAGCAAAATGGATGGTTCCCGGTGGATCATTATTTGTGTAGTCAAAAAAGAAATAGCCTTGACCAGAAGTGCTGTACCAGGGTCCGGCCGAGATGCTGTTGAGTTGCACCAACAAGGGGTCGTAAGTCACGGTTAACTCAATGCCTTTTACGGATTCAAGGCCACAGTCAATTTCAATTATTACGTCAAACGAAGGATCTGTCGGCATGGTGTCGGTTGGATCAAAGGAGATGGATTGGGCGATGCCCTGTGAGGTGATGCAGACCGAGGCCGTGCAAATTACTAACAAGGTGAAAAAACTTAGAGGTATCTTTGAAACAGATAAATCTCTCAAAATACTGAACATCAATGCCCCCGATGATCGAATAACTGATCTCATATTGAGGAATGCACGTTAGGTTTCTACCCTAATGTCCACATGAGCGGCTCCAATATGAACCTCGCATAGATCGTAACGGGCGAGTTAACTGCGAATATTTATCTATAAGCCGCAGTGTACATGATGGAGTCTTAAAAATAAAGCGATTTATTCATCGAATTTGTCATGTGGCGTGATTGATAGGACGTAACATACTTTTCTTTCCTGCTGTCTCAAAGGTGGCTTCTCGCCAAAATGAGGTTATACTTGTCTTAGAGTTCAGTCCTGAACTCCCCACAAGTTGTATAGTGGGGGCGACCTGGTTTCGACGTGGTCAGGGGACTGGAGGCTGCATGCCGAGATTCCATCCATCTCGTAAATCGGTGGAAAACCAATTAAGTGACGAAAACAACTTCGCACTGGCTGCCTAAATAAGGCAACCCGTCCCGGTATTGGGTGGTCACCGGACTGATACCAATGGGGCGCCGTTTTCGGTGTCTAGTCCCGACGCAGGTCTCTGGCCGACGGGCGAAATAATTGTGAGACTAGCCTTTGAGGTGGCACGTTGCCTGGCCTCCTCGTGGGTTAAATAACAGGCGACTAAGCATGTAGAGGTTTCTGGATAACCGGTTACGGACGCGGGTTCGATTCCCGCCGCCTCCACCAATATTTTGACAATATAGCGTGCAGCTAGAGTTCTCTAGCTGCACGTTTCCATTATGCCTAGACTATTGTCCCATGAATAAGGTTGCTCCTGCACCTGAATAGCATTCTCAGGCCGCGCCTGCTGGAGTAGACAACAGCGAGAGACCGTTTGTGGCCAGATGGTCATAAGAAGAAGTCGTATACAAGCAATCCCTTGATTAAGGTCTTTCTGAAAGTCGGTCTTTTGGTGCCTCGTCTCTCGTGTTTAAAAGGACTGATTCTGGGCTATTTTTCGATATGGGAAATTCAACAAACCGCTCTGACGAGACCACCCTTCATGGATGTGACGGCTTCCTCTTCACCAAAATTGATTTTGGCAGCCCCGCTAACCACGTGGGTCTTGTGACGGTACTGTTGCCCATCTGTACCGTCGATCGGGACTTTCTCAGTGACTTGTAACGCAGCCACTAAGGTGTAGGCACGGTGCTTCACAAAAGCCCACCGACAAAATCGGCAACGCCCTCTGCAAGCCCGATGTCTCCTGCGGCTCCTGCGCTACCACCAAGGATTTCGGCTGTAGCGGAAGCGACGATGGCAGATCCCAAAGAGCCCAGCATGTCGAATGAGCTTGTAAGACGTGGCACGCCCAGTTAGCGAAATGAGAACCAAGGACACCGATAAAGCCTTCAATAAACTGCGGTATTGCTGGGATAATTTCAGTGTGAACATTCTTATAGCCTTAATGTGACAACTCGAAATGCGGGGCTCCGGGCTCTGATTGATTGCTGCTCCGCAGTGGCCGATCAGAGTCGCTGACAGGCACAACAATGCATTGAGCGTTCCGCTGCACCGGGTGATTTGAAAGAATCCGAATTATTTTAATCTTGTTGTTTTACGGATTGTTTGGTTCCTGCATAGCTATGGAGTATCGGCTGATGGTCCGGGGACCAAGGTCGGTTTCAATCGAGGTGAAGTTACAGACACAGTGTGCTACTCGACACAGAGGTGTGCGTGCTCCGCAACTTTAAGGTCGTTTTCAATAATCGCTACCAATCCCACATCCAGGTTAACCAATTCTGTGATAACGACATATATCGATCGAGTCTTTGGTGATGCGAAGAGCCGGAAACGGGCCACACCTTGCATATACCTCCGTAATGCTGGCCCTGAATGAATAACTAGACGTGGTAATCTGCCGCGCAATCATCGAGGCCCACCGAGAGGAATGCGGCTATGAATAATTCTCGTAAATGGAAATCTGGTCCGATGCCGGTACCATCAAATTCGTATGCAAAGGAACCATCCGGCATCCGGAGCGGCAATAAGCGAAGAAACACATTCTTAATCATTCAATGCGTTGTGATAGGTGTTTTATTGTTCTTGGGTGGTTGCAAAGACGACAATCCGACCCAACCGCCAGCGCCGGCTCTTCTCGACGGTTCGATTGTCATCCAGCCTTTGCCTTCTGAGTTGGATGCCCCATGGACTTTGACTGATTCAAAAAAATCTGAGGTCGTAGGTAATGGTGCGCAGACGTTAACAGATATGGCACCTGGAGAATATCGCATCGTCTGGGGTTCAATGCAGGACATGACGACCCCGCTGGCTGCATCTCAAACCCTAGCCTCGGAATCTGAGGTGACATTCACCGGCACCTATGAACTTTTTGGGTCGATTGAAGTGGACGCCGAGCCGAATTCGCTCAACGCAACCTGGCTATTGTCAGGGCCCGGGAATTACAGATATGACGGGGCCGGCGACGTTAAGCTTTCCGGGCTTGATAACGGAGCGTACACCTTGAAGTGGCAATCGATACCAGGATTCGCCACACCGCAAAACTCAACCCAGACGCTCTTGCCTGACGACATCGCAACATTCACAGGCACCTACTCGGAGCAACAAGCGGCTATGACTGCGACGGTGAATGGCGGCACTTGGACCGCTGTCGAAGCGGGTGCTGTACTCGATGACGTTGGTGAAACGGGAGTCATCGGTATGGGGCTCAATCCAACAAACACCGCAGAGCTTATGGTCGTTGTGCTTGCTCTTCCAGATTGGACGGTGGGTGAGCATTTGCTGACCGAAGAAAACAGTAATTCTGTAGCGGGACTGATTCAATCTGGGAGCTCCGACGAGTCGATGTGGATCGCCGGGGGTGGATATGGCTCGGGAAGTATCATCGTAACATCCGCCTCATCGACTCATCTGCAAGGGACGTTTTCTTTCGTGGGACTCAGGTTTGTTGGTGCTGCCAATCCGGCAATGGCCGATGTTACCAATGGATCATTCAACGTTGAGTATCTGGATGGATCGGCGGCGAAGTCCGGCACCTTGAAACTGTTCATGACAGATAACGGATTGTCAGGCGGACTTGAGCAACTGTTCAATTCCGGGCCTCAATAGGAATGGCATCGGTTCCAGAAGTGATAGCAATCTGACTTTCAAACCAAAGGAACGGCCCCGCGGCCTCCAGCGCAAAAAGAGAAGAGGGCAGCTAGTTTATCTAGCTGCCCTCTTCTCTTTTTGCAACATCCTGCAAATCTTTGATTCTAAAGGGACGATCTATTCTTCGTCGCCACTTGTCGCTTTTTTGGCCGCTTCCTCTTTGGCCTTCGCGTCGTTCTCGCGACGCATAAGCTCGTCTTCAATTCCGTTGACGCCCCATTGCAACTGTTTGCCAAATTTCTCGAAGGTTTCTGTGTAGCGTTCGAAGGCGTCGTTTTGTTTTTCAATGGCGGGCCGAGAGTTGTTCTTTGCGCCCACATAAATTGATTTCATATTCGACAATTGGCGCATGCGGTCGCCGTTACTCGTGCTGTAAACGCCCAACCCTTTGCCCGAATTTTTAACCGAGACCGGAGCGCCAGCTTTAGCCACGTCAGTGGTGCCGCTCGTCACATCTTTGCCATGTTGTTTGATGGTCATTT
>JBLIOK010000056.1:0-11345 GCA_047639735.1 Candidatus Krumholzibacteriia bacterium
CAGCGGAACTCTGGCCCGGATGAGCATCGATGGAGCTCCCCGTCCATTGATTGAGGACGTTCGGGACGCCGACTGGGGGCCGGAGAATGAACTGGCTATCGTGCGAAAGGCTGGCGGCGTCATCCGCTTGGAATATCCCATCGGCAACGTGCTCTACGAAACTTCGGGTTATATCAGCGATCCACGGGTTTCTCCGGACGGAAAAAAGGTCGCTTTCCATGATCACCAGTGGAGAGATGATGACCGAGGTTGGCTCAAGATGGTGGACGAGGCGGGTCTCGTAACCACCCTCTCGCAAGAGTTTTGGGCGATCGAGGGCTTGGTCTGGACGCCCGACGGATCGAAAATCTTATTTTCCGGCCACGATAGCAGCACGGATCTCAGCCCCATGGTGGTTGATGTTGGTGCCGCTCAGGTGCGACCATTCTTGGCTGTGCCCAGTTCCACCACGATTCTCGATCTGGATGATTTGGGCCGTCTATTGATCTTGAGCGAACGGCAAAAACACGGTGTGGTAGCGCACCCGAGTGGTTCGCAGGAGGGTATCGACCTGACTTGGCAGGGCTCTAACTGGGGTCCGATTCTGGCACCGGATAACAAGACGCTTCTTTTTACTAATGGCCGCGGGGGATCGAATTACTCGGTTGTGAGGCGAACGACCGGTGGATCGCCATTGACCACTATGGGTGAAGGTGGACTAATGGAGCTATCCCCAGACGGGGCCTGGGTGACTGCCTCGATCGCTTCGCCATTAGGTCTGGCCATCTACCCAATAGGTACTGGCGTCGAAAAACACCTCGACCTGGGGCCAATCGTCCAAATGAGCTCTGCCTTTTGGTTTCCTAATAGCGAGGAGATCCTTATCGTCGGCAACGAGGTCGATGGCGCCAATCGTATTTACCGGCAGAAAATTTCTGGAGGTCTTCCTGAAGCCATTGCTATCGAAGGGGCGGAAGATTACATCCGCTTGACACTCGATGGCTCCGCCATGTTGGGGATTGGTCCGGACCAGGGCCACGCCTTGTTTCCGATAGATGGGAGTCAGCCTATTCCTCTTCCTGGCCTTCATATAGGCGATGAAATCCTGGCCTGGAATAGCGATGGAACGGCGCTCTATGTCGCCGAAAATCGCCAGGTGCCGGTTACGCTCATCCGCGTGGACCTTGAAACCCAACAACGAACCGCCGATTTTGCCATCGGCCCAGAGCGCGAACCCGGCCTCCTTTGGGTAAAAATATCAGGCCCCGTCTTCGACCCCGCCAACGGTTATTCCTACGGCTACTTCAAAACCTTGTCCCGCCTCTTCGTTGTCAATGGAGCGAAGTGGTAGAAAGGGTTTCACCTGCTAAAACAGGCTGCATAGTTGTCACATACAGAAGAGCCTGGGTAATCCGCAGCCGCAAAGCGGCGAGGACATCCCAGGCTCTTCTGTATGTGACAACTATGCCAAACCTATTTAAGCAGGGTCATCCTTTTCGTATCCGTTTGGCCGCCTACGGTTAGGCGGGAGAAGTAGACTCCGGATGACAGGTCGGCGGGGCGCCAGGTCACTTCGTATTGCCCGGCGGATTTTTGCTCGCTGACCAGTGTTGTGATCCGCTTTCCTGAAACGTCGTAGACGTCCAGTTGGGCGAAGCCTGGTTTCTCCAAACCGAAGACGATGGTTGTGCTTGGGTTGAAGGGGTTGGGGTAGCTTTGGGAGATGCCAAAGGGTACCGGTGTGTTGCTTTCAACGCCAGAAACGCCATCGACGACAACTGCCGCAACCGTTGTCAACGTATCGGAACCGCACGCGTTGCTGACGATCAGTCTCACGTCGAAGGAATCTTCGGTCATAAAGCTGTGAACGGGGTTGGCAACGCTTGAGCTGCCGCCGTCACCAAAGTCCCAGGCCCACGCTGTGGGGGTGCCCGTGGAGTTGTCGGTGAAGGTCACGTTCAAAGGCGCAACGCCAGTCGAATCCGAAACACTAAATGCTGCTGCCGGGCCAGCGGTGACAACGACGGCATCGGCGATACTTAGGGTGTCGGCACCGCCTGCGTTAGTCACAATCAAAGTCACATCGAAGCTGCCGCCGGTGGTGTAGGAATGTACGGGGCTGGCCACGTTTGCATTGTTGCCATCACCAAAGTCCCAAGCCCAACCCGTTGGCGAACCTGTTGATTCGTCGGTGAAGGTGACCTCTAGGTCAGTGCAACCGGTGTCAGGCGTGAAGCTGAAGGCAGCGGTTGGCAGGGCGGGCACTCCTACGACAATCAAGTTGTTGATCGTCAATGAGTCTGGCCCACAGGTGTTGAAGGCTTTCAACTTGACGTGGTACAGGCCCGGTGTGTTGAACATATAGGTCGGGTTTTGCACTGCTGACGAGCCGCCGTCACCAAAATCCCACACCCAAGAGGTGGGGTCGCCGGTTGTGGTGTCGGTGAAGATAACGTTGTCACCGGCCGTGATAAATGTGAGCGACGATGGCGTGAAGGAAACAACCGGCGGTCCGGTGACGGTGATGTAATCAATTTTGGCCACATCGGCGTCGCCTTCAGGAGCCGTAACTGCCAAGGTCACCGTATACACGCCGGGAATGTTGTAGGTGTGACTTGGGTTCTGATTTGCGCTGGGCGAGCCCTCGCCAAAATTCCATATCCAAGTTTCTGGGTCACCGGTTGAGGCGTCTGTGAATTGAACCGTTGTGCCCGTACAAATTTCTGTGTTGTCTGCGGTGAAGTCGGCCACCACATCGGGAATGATCACGGCGCCCACAGCTGCTGCGGCATCAACCATGCCGTAACCCGTGTAGCGATCCCAACCAACGCCAGATTCTACACCCACGATATCTTGAGCCGAACCCACTAACTGGGTGCGCACTTGAGATGGAGTGAAAGTTGGATTTGCTGAAAGAATCAGGGCACAAACACCGGCGGCGTAGGGAGTTGAACAAGAGGTGCCGTTAAAGAATGAACTGTAGTCGCCCCCGTCGTAACCGCCGGCACCTTGAATGTCAGTGGTGGGCAGGATGGTGGGAGCGATGATATCCACGGCGCCCATGTTGTCTTGCGTGGAACTGCCGTAATTAGAGCCCCACCAGCGTTCGCCATCGCAAGTGAAACCGTTGGGGTCAACGGTGACGCCAGGATTCACTTCGCCAGCGTCGCTGCTGGAACGTTTGCGTTCGCCACAAGGCGAAGCCGAACCAACTCCGATTACTCGGGTGTTGATGGCTGGGTAGCCAATGACCGACGCGTTTTCGTTGCCAGTCGCAGCGAGCAAGGTTACACCAGCGAGGTAGGCGTAATTGATCGCCGCATCGGTGGCCGGCACAAAGGTTGTGGCGGCGCCGAAGCTCATGCTGATGATGTCTGCGCCGTTATCGGCCGCGTGGTAAATTGCGTTGTCGATGGCCGAAAAAAGCAAGCTACCAGCGCTGTTGGACACCTTCAAGGGCATGATGCTGCAACCACCAGCGATGCCAGCTGCCCCTAAAGCGTTGTTGGCAATGGCGGCGGCCACACCGGCACAGGCTGTCCCGTGACCTGGTTGGGCGCTGTCGTCATCGGGATTGCTGTCATTGTCGCCATAATCAAAACCAGTGACTTGCAAAAGATCGGGGTGACCAACATCGACACCCGAATCCAAAATGGCGATGATCACGCTGCTGCTGCCATAACCTTGAGCGCCGCTCCAAGCTGATTGGGCGCTGGTGTCAAAGCCAACGGTGCCAACGCCGGAGAGATTGTGGCCACCGCCACCAAACCAGTTGTACCCGGGCAATTGACCTGTGTTGTTGTGTCCCCAGTTGCTGGCGTATAAACCGTCGTTAGGGACGGCCGTTGGGTAGGCGTAAAGATCTGGTTGGGCCACGGCAATATTGGGATCAGCTTCCAGGCGGCTGACCATATCTTCGATATCAGAGCCCTCGGTCACATCCAAGATCAACCAACGATTCGCACCGAGGTCCGAAGCCATGGATTTGTTTGTCACTCGCGGGTAGGCGATACGCAAAGACGCCACATCCAAGGCTTGGAAAACTTGATCCAATGAAGCCAATCCGGTGCGCGCTGAGACAGATTTGTTGCCCGGATTAGGCAAGTTGGCTTTTTCGTAGGCGGGCACGGTTAACTGGACCAAAAGATGGTCAGTGGCCCATTGCTTAACTTCATGTTGAGCTTGGGGGGCCGAGCCGACAAAGCCGCCTTGGACGGGCACATAGGTGCGGGTTGCGTCGTCAGCCGCTTGGCTGATTCCGCCCATCAAGCTGAGCGAAATGATGAGCAACAGAGCGAGTGACTTGCGCATGGTAACCTCGGGGGATAGAGAAGGCGCGTGTAAAATGAGCTTGAACTCTATGATTATACAAAAACATTATCACAGAATTGTCACAGAACAGAATCATCACAGATTAGATTTTTATTCCAACAGTTCTCAGATGGCCTTTGGCCTTGAGAGCGTCGAATTATTCGGCTAATCGACGAAACCAAGCAATCGTTTGCATATGGCCGATGGATTCCATGCTTTCACCGAAGGCCACCACATTCCAATAGTGCAAACCAATGGGAGTATCAGCCGGAATTGCCAATTCGAATTCGTTTTCAGTGGTCAGCGCTACCGTTTGTCCATCGATTTGGACTAAATATTCAACGGCGCCGGACACCGGACTCCATGAAAGCAACAATGATTCCACATCGGGTGCCAAAGTGACTTGATCGGGCAAGAGGCTCCGGATCTCGGCGGCGACCAACAGGTCTCCGATGTCTATTTCCTCTCCAGGAACAACGGGAATGGCCGGATTAGAGGTCAATCGAGGCTGATAACTGTCGTAGAGCAAGAATCCGGGGTGCAGCAGATAGTCACCAATTGCCAAGCTATTGAAGATAAACTGCCCATTGGCGTCGGTTTGGGCGATATAACCAGGCGCGCCAACGCCATTCTTTTCACCAGATATCCGGGATAAGCCAATTTTGAGGCCGGTCACGGGTTCGCCTAAATACAAAACGCGTCCGGTCAAAACCCCACTGTCGACTGCTGAAAGAGGCATTAATTCGATTTTTGCCCCAGTGATATCCAGGTTGTTGTCGCCAGGAGCATGTTGATACCGCCAGGTTCGTGTGCGGTAGCCCTCTCGGCCAATAAAAATCAAATCCACCTGAATGAGGCTGCCATTATCGGGGAGTTGGGCAAAGGCGATTTCGTGCAACGTGAACGATCCGTCTTGCATTGTGACATCGGCGCCAGGATCGTGCCCGCCGCTATAAGCGGTTAAAAAAGGGGTGGTGCTGAGAAAGGCCCGGTCCAAAGGTTCGCCTGAGAGGGCGTCGACTACCTGGCCAGTGATTCTCGGTAATCCGTTTTGAGGCCGCGCCGGTCGCATCAGAATTTCTGCCGTATTGTCGGGACGATCGGCTGGCCAACCGTTCCAATCTTCTTGCCAATGCACTTGCCAATCGAGACCGCCGATAACGACAAAACGCAGGTCAGAAGAAATTGGGACCTCAAAATCGACCCGCCCGTCATCGCCAGTGACCTGCGCGCTTGCCAGGGGAGTGTTGGTCCCCGCATCCATGGGTATGATTTTGATCCCAGCAATCGGTTCGCCTGTATTTTCAAGGCTCACCATTGCTGAGACACTGTCGGCGGGGATAGGGATGGGGTCGTCACTGCAGCCAGAAACAAATGCGAAGACGAGGCAAATGGCTGGTCCGATTTTTTTTAGGTTCATGGACGTTGACCTTTTTCAGTGGTTTTGTAGCGCAACTTGTCTCACAATTATAAAATGACACCACCGGAAATCCGCCACATTCCCTTCGCTGCCGACACCCTTGCGGTGCTGGCTGCCGATTTGTTGTCCGATCTGCCCTTGGCAGCTGGCGGCGATCTGTCGTCAGCCCTGGTTCTGTTGCCAAGTTCCCGTGCTTGCCGGTCCTTAGGTCAAACCTTGCTGGATGTTTCCGGACGCGAAACGCTGCTCTTGCCGCGGCTGCAAACGGTGAACCAATGGTCCGGCGAATGGTCGGTGGCGCTGGGCATAGCCCCAGACAATGGCCCCGACGAACGCCTGCGGCCGTTGATTCTGGCGCCTTCTTTGGCAGCCATGCCTTGGTTGGCCGAAAACCCCGAAAGCGCGCCTGGACTAGCCAGCGAGTTCATCAAGTTATTTGATGAAGCTCGTCTTGCCAACCGGGCCGACTTGCTGCTTGATCCTGCGGGCTTGGATGAACTGTTGGGCCTGGCTGGGCAAGCCGAAGCCGATGTGCTGATGCAAGACATGTCTCGGGTTCACGATGCGTGGCGCATCTATCGACAATTGGTGCCAGAAGACATCGTGGATCAACAACTCAAGTTGGCGGCGGCGATATCCGGACCGATTTTGCCACTGCTGAATCCGCCATCCTTGGTGATCGTTGCCGGCTTCAGCCGCATTGACCCCATGCGAGCGACGCTATTGCGCGGGGCGCTGGCCACGGGCCTGGCCGGGCGCGTGTACCTGCCGGAAGTGAAAGAGCATCTGGCGCGGTTGTTTCTCACAACCTGGGGCGCCGAGCCCAGCCCTACCGACCCTTTGGCACCCACGCGTCAGGTCATGAAAATGTTGGCCGACGAGGCGCCAGACTTGGCTTCTCCAGGCTTGCCCTCTCCAGGCTTTCCCTCTCCAGACTTGGTGATTCCAGACGCGGCCGCACCCAGCCTTCGGCGCCGCCTGGACGCCTTGAACCAAGAACAAGATCCCGCTTCGTTCTTGAGTCCGGCTGGACCACTTTCGTTTCATCCCTGTGGCGGGCCTGAAACCGAAAGCCAATTGGTGGCCGATCAAGTTGCCCGGGTTTTGGCCGGCCCCGAGGGCGGTGACAAACGCGTCACCGTAGCGGTTAGCGACCCCAAATTGGCCGCCCGTATTCGCGCCAATTTGAAGCACGCGGGCATCGATGTCGATGACACCCATGGAGACCCGCTTTCCACCTTGCCGGCTGGTTTGTTGTTGCGATTTGTTTTGCGCGCGGCATTGACGGACCTGCGGATCGAGCCTCTGCTCGAAGTCCTTGCTCATCCTTATGTGGTCATGACCAACGAAGAAGGTCATCACAGTCGTTGGGCTATGCGCCTTGAACAGATGTACCGACACGCCAAAGGGCCGCGCGGGGGACTAAGCGCTTTGCATCGGCGGGCCGACGAACGGGACGAGGCGGTATTGAAACTCTTTCGCGAATACCGTCCGGATTCGGGCGTGGGCATGGTGGCCTTCGTCAATGAAATCGCCGACGCCTTCGCGCCCTTGCTGCCATTTGGCGATAACAAAACTCATCCCTGGCGCGACTTGGTGGCGGCAGTGCGCGCAACCTGGCAGGCCCTGGTGCCGGACGAAATGCTCGCCGATACGGCGCAAAGCCGGCCCGATGTGCAAAAGCTGCACAATCTGCTGCAACAAATCGAATCAGACGACGCCTATTTGCCCGCGACGACCTTGGCGGACTTCAGCAGCGACCTTGGCCGCTTGTTGACCGGCGAAGACGTGGCGGCTCACCGCAAGACGTTCTTGCCGGTGGTTATTTCAGGCTTGGTTGAAGCCCGAATGGAGCGCTCGGATGTTTTGATCATTGCTGGGTTGCGCGACGGTGTTTTTCCAAAAAAGAGTTCGCGCCCGTTGTTTCTGACGGGTTCGTTGCGAGATCGTCTTGGGCTGCCTGGCTGGACTTCGGCACTTGCTCGCGATGCCGAACTTTTTACACGCCTGTTGCACGGCGCCCCGCAAGTGATGTTGACCTGGTCGATTGAAGAAGACGGGGCCCCCACTTTGCCATCGTCTTTTGTGTCGCGGCTTGAGTTGGTCTTGCAACCTGATCTGGAAACCTCGTCACCAGTGCAACAATGGCGAACCAATCCCATTCCTTGGGCGCAAATCTTGAAATCCGAACAGGCGTTTGCGGCGGCCCCAGCGGCGCGATCGATGACAGTGCCCATCCGGCCCTTGACCCGCTTGAGTTGGAGCGCCTTGCGCACCTGGCGGGATTGTCCCTATCGGTTCGTGCTCGAACGCGGATTTGCGCTACGCCCCGAAGATGAAGTGCGCGCCGAGTTTCAGGCCATGGATTACGGCAACGTCGTGCACACCGTCCTGCAAGAATGGCTAGAGGCCACCAGTGATGGCTACGCGGCCTTGGCCGCCGGTGATGAAGCGGCCAGCTTAAGCGCCTTAGAATCCACCGCTCTTTCACATTTTGAAGATGGGGCTGCCGAACTTCCCCAACGCCGACTTTGGTTGGAGTCTTTGCGCGCAGCGATGCCCGGCATTGTGAAGTTTGAAATTTCCCGATTTAGAAACTGGCGCCCTGTGGCTTTGGAAAAAGAATTCTCGCTCGCGTTGCCTGCGTTGCAAACGTGGGTTGAACAATTGGCATCCCGTTTGGCAATTGATTTGGAATTGCCGCCCCTTGGCCCAGTGGGTGCGCAGGTCGTTTTGCGTGGCGTCGTCGATCGGGTGGATCTGAGCCAAGAAGGAAGCGGTAGTTTGGCGGTCATCGACTATAAAACCGGACAAACCCCTTCGGTTAAGAAAGTCGCTGAGTTGGAAGAACTTCAAATCTTGCTCTACGCAGCGGCCGTTGAAATGGGCGAATTGGAATTGCCGGTGGCAGCTGCGCAAGTGACGGAAGGGTTCTATTACGCCACGGGCGCCGACCAACCCGGCTCGCCTCGTAAAATGCATTTACCCGGCGATGAAGAAGGTCGTGAATTACTGGTTCGCGGCGCGGCGCAGTTGATCAAGTTGGCCGTCGCAGCGGCTGAACCAACGGGCACGTTCCCCCTCTTGCCGCGAGAAAGCGATGGCACCGCGCCAAGCACTTTGCCCTGCGGATATTGCCAATTTCGCGGGGTCTGTCGGGTGGAAGAACAACCCATGCGGCCAGAAACCGAACGTAAGCTAGACAACCTCGTGAACCGGAAAGAGTAAAATTGAACGATCCGGTGCAACAAGCCACAACGATCCAACACCTGGCCGCTCGACCAGACCAGTCCGTGGCTTTGCGCGCTTCGGCGGGGTCCGGCAAAACAAAGGTTCTCGTCGATCGCTTTTTGCGGTTGTGCATAGAAGACAAGGCGGGGCCCGCGCATCCCCGATCCGTATTGGCTATCACCTTCACGCGCAAGGCGGCCGTAGAGATTCGCGAAAGGTTGCTTTCCCGCGCCCGTGAACTGGCCTTGGCCGATGAAGATTCCTTGCACGCAGCGTTGACTGGTCTATTTGCCCATCGCGAAAAGCCCACGCCGTCTGCGCGCGAGTTGTTTGCCGCTGGTAATTTGCTCGAAAAGATTTTGGAAGACGTGTCGGGCTTGAACGTCGGCACCATCCACAGTTTTTGCCAATTGATACTCGGACGCTTCGCGGCCGAAGCTGGCTTGGATCCCCATTTCAGCGTGCTGGAAAATCCCGATGAGTTGCTCGACGAAGCGCTCGAATCGCTGGAAGCCGAAATGGCGCGCGACGCCGGACTGCGGACGGCTTCAGCCGGGGTTGGCAAAAACCCGCTCGGTGTGCGCAAGGCATTGCACCAAAGCATGCACGAACGGATGCGCATGGGCCGCTGGCTCAACGCACATGGTCGACGCGGCGACTCGTGTTCGGCTCACTTGCCCGATCTATTGGCGGATTTGAAAGGATTTCTCTTTCCGGACCTGGATTTGGCAGGCGACCCGGTGGAGTCAGATTTTCTGGACTTGTTGGCCGCCTGCCTCGAAGATTTTGCCGGACCTGGTGTCACGGCCATCAGTACCAACTTGGGCGCTGATCTGAAAACTATCAATCCGAAAAACTTGAACAAGTTGGGTGAGGAAGCAGAGCGGATAGCGGGCGAATTGCGGCAGCTCGATCCTGAAAAACTCGACGCCCTGGCCTTTTCAAATTTGGTGAAAGAGGCGCACTCGATATTCCTGACCCAAAAGAACACGGCCAAGGCGTATTCGCGTCTGAAAAAAGATCTCGACCTGAAAGATCATTTCAACCGCTTGGTCTGTGAACAATCACTCGGCGTTTTGAGTGTTTTGCACCGGCTGAGTTATGTCGAATTGTATAACCGAAATCGTGATCTGTTGCAGTTGTCTCTACGATTGTATGACCTGTACGATGGCTTGAAAAAGCGCGACCGAGTCGTTGATTTTCAGGACTTGGAAGATATGGCCTGCCGACTGATGGGTGAGCCGAGCAGCGTGGGTGCCTTGCTTTTTCGGTTAGACGATTCGCTGAGTCATATTCTACTGGACGAGTTCCAAGATACGAATTTCAACCAGTGGGATATGATCAATCCCTTTGTCGAAGAATTCCTCGCTGCCGAGGGCGAGGACCATCCTCGCACTTTGTTTTTCGTCGGCGATGTGAAGCAGTCTATCTATGGCTTTCGTGGCGCAGAACCAGGGATATTTGACCACGCCTGCGCTCAGGTTCAAGAATACAATCTGCCCACCAACTTCCGCAGTTTGGGCAATGTCGTGGGCGGTGTGGGGTGTTTGTTCAACGCGCTTCCGTTACGCGACGCGTTGTCCGATAATGAGCGCGAGCATGTGCGTCAAAAGTGGGCCCGACAGGAATCGCAGGGCACAGTCTATGTGCTGGACCCCTTCGCCCCAGAAGCCGCTGAGGATGGGGTGGTGCCTGATGATGGCCGCAGCGCCGATCAGTTGGCCGCGCAAGCAGCCGCCAATTGGGTGCAGCGCCACAAAAACCATGAGACGTCCACGACTTGGGATGGCTTTGGTGACGATCTGCGCGAGCGCCCTTTGCGTTGGGATGATTTTTTAATTCTGACGCGATCGCGTACTGAGATCAGCTTGTATGAGAAGGCATTCCGCGATGCTGGCATCCCTTTCGTGCCACTGGGACGGGGAATGTTGGCCGCTAGTCGCGAAGTGCAAGACATACTGGCCTTGTTGCGCTGGTTGCTGTGGCCCGAAGACGACGCCGCTTTGTCTACTGTCTTGCGCAGCCCTCTTTTTCGATTGAGCGAAGATTCGTTTCAAGAACTGCTGGCTGCCCGCGAGTTGTTTCGCGTCGGTGACGATCCTGAAAAACTTTTGCCGCCGCGCGATGTTTGGGTAGCGCTGAAAAAGAAGGGTGACAGCGGCCCATTTGAGCGTCCGTGCCGGCTATTGAAAGAGTGGCGCAAGCATTTGGGCTATGATTCAAGCCATGACCTGTTGCGCCGTGTCTTTCGTGACGGCGATGTGCTTGAAAGGTATCGTGTCGCGCGGGGCGACCAAGCTCACTACAATCTGGAACGGCTATTCGATTTGGCCTTGAGCCCCGAAATATCAGGCACACCAACGGTGCGCCGATTGGTGGACTTTATTTCGGCCGCCGCTGGGCG
>JBLIOK010000057.1:0-11268 GCA_047639735.1 Candidatus Krumholzibacteriia bacterium
AGACATTCTTACCATAACAGAGAAGCCCACCCCGTGAGGGGCGGGCTCCGGTCACTCAAACATCCAGCACCTAAAAAGGTTGGATGTTGACCTTTTTCTTAGTGCCCCGGAAATCCTGGAATTTCACAGTTCCGTCGATGAGGGCGAACAGAGTATCGTCTTTGCCCTTACCTACGTACTTGCCAGGATGGATACGGGTTCCGCGTTGGCGCACGATAATTGTGCCCGCGCGAACGGCCTGTCCACCGAAGCGTTTGACGCCCAGAAATTGGGGGTTAGAATCTCGCCCGTTACGAGTCGAGCCCCCTGCTTTTTTATGAGACATGTCGTTTTCCTTTACTCTGATTCGCCATCAAGCGAACGCAAGGTGAAAGCCAAAAACCGAGAACTAGGCGTTGATGCCCGTGATCTTGATTTCAGTGTATTGTTGACGGTGGCCGTTTTTACGACGGTAATTCTTGCGGCGCTTTTTCTTAAAGATGATCACTTTACGACTGCGTCCATGGCTAAGCACTTCGGCTTCCACCTTGGCTCCAGCAACAGTCGGCGTGCCAACTTTGACATCGTCGCCGTCGGCAAACATAAGCACTTCATCGAAAGTCAGGCTCTCGCCGACTTCGCCGTCCATCAAAGGCACTTGGAGTTTTTCATCCGGAGTAACCCGAAATTGCTGATTCTTAATTTTGACAACCGCGTACATCGCTAGTTTCTCCGCAGGCTAAATCGGCTGTGGGGTTTCAGGAAACCCTCGATTCACAGCACCTAATTTGTGTGACGTGCCACCCAATACAATCATACGTTGGGCGCACAAAAACGCATCCGACGCCCGTTAGGAAGTCTGGATTCGTTCGGCAAGTGAGAATAATAAGCTGCTAAGGGGTCTTTCGTCAAGAAATCCTGCCTATTTTTCTGTTTCTCATTCCCTTGATCAGGCCACAGGTTGACATCTGCAAAGATGGGAGTAGTGTATCAGGCATGCAAATGAGTATCTGCAGGGGCTGCAAGGGTGCCCAATGTCAGAAATAACGCCACAATTCAGGAGTTAATACGAATATGAGTGAACAAACTGCACCCAAGGTAATCATCGTTGGATCCGGGCCTGCCGGTTACACCGCTGGCATCTATTTGGGACGCGCCAATATCCCCCACCTCATGTTTGAAGGCGAACAACCGGGCGGCCAGCTGACGATCACCACGGAAGTCGAAAACTACCCGGCCTTTCCCGACGGCATCGACGGCCCCGAATTGATGACCAAATTCCGTGCTCAATCCGAGCGCTTTGGAACCGTCATCAAAGCCGAAACGGTGACCTCCATTGACATGGCTAACCACCCGTTCAAGGTCACCACAAATGTTGGCGAATATATCGTGCCTGCGGTCATCATCGCCTCCGGCAGTACAGCACGTTGGTTGGGCCTGCCAAACGAGGAAGATTATTACGGCAAGGGCTTGAGTGCTTGCGCCACCTGCGACGGCTTCTTTTTCAAGGACCAAGATGTCGCCGTGGTCGGCGGCGGAGACACCGCCCTGGAAGAAGCAACCTTCCTCACCAATTTCGCTAGCAAGGTCACTCTGGTTCATCGCCGAGACGAATTGCGTGGCTCGAAAATCATGCAAGATCGCGCTCTCGCAAATCCAAAAATTGAGATGGCCTGGAACAGCGAAATCGACAGTTACTTGCCCGACGACAATGGAAACCTGGTCGGCGTAAAACTTAAAGACACCCAAAACGGAACGACCCGCGACATCGCAGTACAAGGTTGCTTCATCGCCATTGGGCACACGCCCAACACCGCCTTCCTCGGCGGTCAATTGGATATCGATGACAATGGCTATTTGATCACAAAACCCGATCGCACCGCCACCAACGTAGCCGGCATTTTCGCCTGCGGCGACGTCCAAGACCATTTCTATCGCCAAGCCATCACCTCAGCTGGCACAGGCTGCGCATCAGCCATGGAAGCTGAACGCTGGCTAGGAGAAAAAGGCCTCTAGCCCTAGGTTCCTGCTTTCAACAGAGACGCCCGGCGTTAGTTTTTGCTTAGGTGGTTTTCTTTGAAAACCTACAATGCGCAAAAACAAACGCCGGGCGTCTCTGTTGAAAGCACGCTCACAGAACCACCGCTCAGCTCCTTCGCCAGCGTAATTTGGCAGTTCCGAATTCGCGCATCTTCCTATCTAAGCGAATTCGGAACTGCCAAATTACCCCCAGGGGTTCTTTTGGATTAGGGTTAGGAATTCGGCGCGGGTTTTTGAATCGTTTTTGAAGCAACCTTGCATTTCGGAGGTTACGGCGTGGGAATTTTGTTTTTGGACTCCGCGCATCATCATGCAGAGGTGCTGGGCTCTTAGCACTACGGCGACGCCCAGGGGTTCCAGATTTTCCATGAGGCAGGTTGCGATTTGGGCTGTCATGCGCTCCTGGACCTGCAGGCGGCGGGAGTAGGACTCCACGACACGCGCTATTTTAGAGAGGCCAACAATTTTTTTACCGGGAATGTAGGCGACGTGGGCCTTGCCGAAAAATGGCAGCATATGGTGTTCGCACACGCTGAAAAAATCGATGTCATTGACAACGACCATCTCTTTTCCGCTGGCGGTGAACAAAGCGCTGCGCACCAATTCACCAGGGTCTTCTGAGTAGCCTACGGTCAGTGCATCCCACGAGCGCGCAACGCGCTCCGGCGTCTTTTGCAGCCCTTCGCGGTCGGGGTCTTCACCGATTTTGATGAGCATTTCTCGGATTAGCTTATCCATCGAATCTCCTGCTAACAAGTCAGTTGTGAGTGCTCGCAGCCGTGCAACGTGCAATCGGATTGAGCATTCACAGTTTATTATTTTGAACGAACGCAGGGGTTTATTCCCCCCGAAGTAGCCCATTGAGCTCGAAGCGGGCCTTCTCGCAAAGAGAACCGTTTCGAAGTTTCGCATCTCTAACATTAGGCACGAAAGGTGCATTGAGTGTCCATTATAGAGATTGGGCTGGCAAAATGCCAGTGAGAGAAAAAGGGCTGCCGCGGATTCATATAGCGTTCAAACCGATCCCCCCGGGATGAATGCTCGTCCCGTGTGGCCCTTTTTATATATGCACCGATGGTTTCGGTATTTGCTAAAAATACACAGAGTTACCTATACTGATGTGGGAGATCATCCCGTTTCCGTGTGGGCCTGCATCCCATCGGATAAAGAAACACCCCTCCAGCTTTGCTGCGAGGGGTGTTTCATTTTCAGGACACTAGCTGCGGCGATCAAGAAGTTCCTGGGCCAAAGCTCTTAGCACTTCAGGGTACAGTTCACATTCAGCAGCAAAAACGCGCGCCGCCAGAGACCCCACACTGTCCCCTGCCTGTACCGGCACTTTCTTTTGTCCAAGAATCTGGCCGTTATCATAAATATCGTCAACCCTGTGTACGGTGCAGCCGGACTCGGTTTCGCCCGCCTCCAGAACAGCGCGGTGCACGCGGTTGCCGTAATACCCTTTGCCTCCAAATTTTGGCAACAAGGCTGGGTGAATGTTAACAACAGGTCCGGTAAAAGCATTCGGTTTGATGTAGTAGCTGAGGTATCCCGCTAAGATAATTAGCTGAGGATTCAGTGGCGCTAACCAAGCGTTGACCGCCTCGTTGTGCGACGCCACGTCTTTAAAATCGCTACGCTCAAAAGCCACGCAAGGCACACCGGCAGCAGTTGCGATCTCCAGCCCGCCGACACCGGCCTTGCTGCTCACAACACCAACAACTTCAAGAGGCAATTGCCCTGCAGCCATCTTGGTCAAAAAGTTTTGCAGCGTGCGCCCACTCCCAGATAACAATACTGCGGCGCGCATTTTTTCAGACATCATCACGATCCCCATCACCTTGGTGCTCTTCACACAACATCTTCAGAACTTTTCGGTGAGCTGCGAAGGCGATCGTCGCCGGAAGCGCAGCGAGATCGAAAAATTCGGCCTCTGCGGCATCGTCGCCAGCTTCAAGCTTTCCACCAATTTCTTCTGCCCGGTAGAAAACGACCAGCACTGGAATGTCAGGCGGCAAGATTCCTGACTCGACCGAATAGAGCGAGGTCAAGCGGACCTCGAGCCCCGTTTCTTCCAGCGCCTCACGGCGCGCGGTTAAGCGAACATCCTCGTCCCACTCCATGAATCCGGTGGGAAAACACCACTCGTCTTTTTTGGGTTCAAACTTGCGTTTCACCAAACAAACCTTGTCACCACGCATGACAATCACCCCGGCACCAGGCGCCGGATTCATGTATTGCACAAAGCCACAAATGCCGCACACAGGTCGCTCTTGGCCACCTTCAATCTTTCGCTCCATGCTCGCCTGGCATTGAGGGCAGTATTTAAAAATGTGCCGATTGTCAGGATTCATGAGGCCGACTTTCAACAGGACCGAGCAATACAAAAAGCAACCATGCCACAATCCAAATCGCCACCGGCCAGGCCCCCCACTTCACGTACAAAGTGCGGCCTGCTCCCGGTGTTATTTCAGCTCTCACAATACCGCGCCGGCCAAGGCCCAAACTGTCGAGTACATTTCCGTTTTTATCAGCTATAAAACTGATGCCGTTGTTCGCGGACCTGATCACCGGCACGCCACATTCAACTGCCCTGAGACGGGCGAGCCAAGCATGCTGTTTCGGTCCGGCCGATTCACCAAACCAGCCGTCATTGGTGATCACAACCAGACACTGGCTGCCACGACGAACCGAATCACGAGCCAACTTGCCAAACGCAGACTCGAAACAAATCATACTGCTGATACGAAAACTGCCATCGGCCAAATCAACGTTCATAGGCATCGGAGGTTGACCGGCTGTCCACTCGGCTTGACCGACATCAATATTTGCCAAGAACGGAAAGATTGACTGGAACGGCATGTACTCGCCGATGGGCAGCAGATGATGCTTTGCATACCGGTCGCGGCGCGCACCTTTTGGATCGAACAAGCCCGAAGAATTGTAAGTGCGCACTTTACCCTCTGCCGAGCGGTTGGCTCCTGGAAATCCCGTGTAGACCCATGCGCCGGAAGAGATCACCGTCTCGCGTAACCATTGCAACAATTCGGCATCGTACAAGACATAAGCTGGCACCGCTGTTTCAGGCCAGACGATCAATTCTGCGCCTTCTTTACCCGCTTGCCGGCTCAACTCTTCGTGCGGTATTTTTGTGGAATCGATGAACGCTTTGTTCCACTTAACAGTCAGAGCCACATTGCCCTGAATCGCCGCCACAGGTACCGGTCGCTCAACCACTCCCAAGCTGTCTGCTAAAGCCAGATGGCTCGCGGGCGCCGGTGGCTGGGCTTGGGACCCCACATACAACAATCCCCCAACGACAATCGCACCCGCGGCCAGAACCACGACAGCTCGTCCTGCGAATGGACCTTCTGTTTTTTTGCGCTGCAACATCAAGCCGGCCAAAAGCGCGGCAAAAAATGCAAGCCCAGCTCCAACACCAATTTCGCCCGAAGCGCGAGCCAGACCAAATAAAGGTCCGCCGATGATCGACGAGCCACTCAAACACCACGGAAAGCCCAACTCACCGCGTGAACGCAACGCCTCCATGGCCACCCACAAGGTCGGCAAGACCAGCAGGCTACGCACTGCGCCAAATCGGGCGCGCACTTTGCCGTGAGCCCAGCCGAGCAGCAAATAGAAAACGCTCACGTATCCGATGGCCACCATCGCTTGCAGCGGGACCAACAAAGGCGTAGGGATATTTTTTGACGGATCTAAGAGAAAGAGCCAGGAAAGGTTGCTCGCTTGATGGGCCAGACCAAAGTACCAAGCTGTGCGCCCCGGCCGTTCAGATTGCACCAAGCACCAGAACAAGATCGCCATGGCCAAGGGCACCAAAGGCCCAGTTCCAGGATAAGGCGGCAGGCCAGCGGTCATCACCATACCGGCGCCTATGGCGGCCCAGGTTATCCGCGACGGACGCCTCGGGGCTGTGTTTTGTAGAGTGTTGTTCATGTTCGGCAAAATACCTGACGTTATGCACGGTGTCCAGTGATGCCGTCGAAAAGCCAATCCAGCCTCCCCATTGCTCCATAAACCTGCTAGACTCTAGCAGCTTAGGCATGAGGTATGAGCTCGCTCTCTCACCACTCCGCTCCCCGACAGGCGGCTGCCATGAATGATTCGAAGATCTCCTGGACCGAGCGACCGTCCGCCATTTTTTGGATGGTGACGGGCGTTGCCTTGCTGTTGCGTTGGGTGCACATCTGGCAAATGAGCGATCCCGCACTGAATCCTTCCTTTTTGGAACCCGTGACTGATGCCGGAGTCCACCACCGCTGGGCCCAGCAGATATTGACCGGCGCTTGGCCAGGGCCGGAGCCCTTCTTTCGCGCGCCTCTCTATCCGTATTTTCTAGCCGGTATGTACAAGATCTTCGGAGGTAGCAATCCTCTTGGTGTCCAACTGGCGCACGGGGTTATTTCGGCTGCGGGTGCAGGGCTTGCCGCTTTGTGTTCGTTAAAATTATGGGACACTCGAACGGCCTGGTTCTCTGGGTTGCTCTTCGCAGGGCTGTGGTCGAGCATCTATTTTTCTGGGGAATTGTTGGGCACCACGCTGGGCGTCACCCTCAATTTATTGTTACTGTATCTGGTGCTAACCTCGGCTTCCAAACGCCATATTTTCTTGTGCGGATTAGTGCTTGGAATTTCAGCAATCACACGACCAACGGTCTTGGTTATCACGCCGGCGATCCTATGGTTTATGTGGCAACGTGGCAGTTTGCGTTCAAGTTGGTTGGTTTTCGGGTTGGGATTGGTGGTCAGCATTGGTCCAGTGACTTTGCGCAACCTTAGCCAAGGTGGCGAACCGGTATTGATCGCGGCGTCCGGCGGAGTGAATTTCTATATCGGTAACAACGAACACGCTGACGGCCGTATCGCATTCTTGCCCGGTGCGCCGATGACTTGGCAGGGTGAAATGTCTGACGTTGTGGCGCTTGCTTCTGAGGAAGAAGGCCGACCGTTGACCGCCCAAGCAAGCGATCGACACTTCTGGCGCAAGGGTTGGCAATATTGGCAACAGGAGCCGCGCGACGCTTTGGGGTTACTCGCGCGTAAAGGATGGTTACTCGCAGCCAATGGCGAACGGTCCAACAACAAGAATTTGGCGTTTTGGCGCGAACGGTCTGCTCTTTTGCGGTGGCCAATATGGCCTGGTTGGGGACTGATCTTGGGCTTGGCGGTCTTGGGCTTTTTCCGCCCAGATTTGCAGAAGTCAAATCGTTGGCTGCTCATAGGCAGCATTGGGCTCTATTGCGCGGCTCTGTTGCTCTTCTTCATCAATGCGCGCTTTCGACTGCCTGTATTGGCGTGGCTGGTCATTCCAGCCGGCGGTGGGTTGTCTGTCCTTTACCTTTGGTTCAGAACGCGGGCACGGGACCAGCTACCGCGCCTCGCCATTCCGCTAGCCCTAGGCGTGATGCTCCTTTCGGTGGTGCCGGATGCGTTGACCTATCATCAAGACCCAGCCACCGATTTCGAAAGCTGGCGCTCCCTTGGCAACAGCTATTTGTCGGTCAGCGACGAGGCGTTGGCGATCCAAGCTTGGGAAACCGCCTTGGCCATCGACAAGATGGCTCCCCAATCTGCTCACCGTTGGACACTGCCCCAAATTTATCAGCCTATGGTGCAGCTTCACCAACGCCAAGGACGCTCTGAGTCGGCCTTGTCCGTGCAGCGAAGGTGGGTGCAAAGACTTCCCCAAAGCACCCACGCTCGGTTGGGACTGGCCAACATATTGCTTCAAATGAACCGGGTGGCCGAAGCCATTGAGCAGCTCGATATTGTGGTCTCGGAAACTCCCGAAAACATTGAAGCGCGCCTGGGCTTGGGGTGGGCTTGCTACCAAAACAATCAATTTAACCAAGCTATAACCCAATTCGAAATGATAGCCACGGGCCCACATGCTACGAACGCTGAATATGGCATCAGCTTGAGTTTGTTTGCTCTCGATAAATTTCCCGAAGCGGAATCTCGTTTGAAGAGATTGGTTTCTGGGGCACCGGATTTTTGGCAGGCCTATGAGAACCTTGCGCTTTTGTATGAAAAGACGGGAAGGCCGGCTGACGAGATGCGGTCGTGGTCGAAAGTCTTGGCCTATCGTCCGCAACACAAAAAGGCGAGAGAACGTATGGCCGCGCTGCGATAGACAGTCGCTCTAGATCCTGCCCTCTCGCTGCCACCAACCAGTTCGTTCATTTCGCACCGTTGGATTTTCTTCTCCGATTTGAGACTACCCACATCGGGCAAAAGCTTTCAGCTTTCTATTGGCGTCCGGCGAACATACAGATATTCTTAAGGCACATTCGGTTCAGAAAACTACCGGCATATACGAAACTGGAGCGGCCAATGCTCAGACTTAAAACCGTATTCCTCGCTGTTGTCCTCCTGGTCACATCGGTCCTTAGCCCCGCAAACGCTGGGCCGTATGAAGATGCGGCTGCCGCGCGTGAAAGCGGTGACAACAAAACGGCCCTCGAGTTGCTCCTACCGCTTGCTGAGCAGGGTGACGCCCAAGCCCAGTTTTTAGTCGGCTCGTTGAATAGTGGAATCGATGGTGTACCACAAGACTATGCTGAGACTGTAAAGTGGTTCCGCTTGGCTGCTGATCAGGGTCACGCCGACGCCCAAGTAATGCTCGGTGCGATGTATGATTACGGCGACGGTGTCACGCAAGACTCTGTTGAGGCCGCAAAGTTGTACCGCTTGGCCGCTGATCAGGGTCACGCCAATGCCCAAACGATGCTCGGCGAGATGTACCATGACGGCAACGGTGTACCGCAAGACTCTGCTGAGGCGGCAAAGTTGTACCGCTTGGCCGCTGATCAAGGTCACGCTGATGCCCAAACACTGCTCGGCGTGATGTACGATAACGGCAACGGTGTCGCGCAAGACTATGCCGAAGCCGCAAAGTGGTACAGCCTGGCTGCTGAGCAGGGTGACGCTCATGCCCAGTTTTACCTCGGCTTGATGTATTTCGAAGGCCATGGTGTCCCGCAAGATTACACACTGGCCCATATGTGGCAGAATCTCGCAGCTTCTCATTCCAAAGACCCGGAGCTGAAAGATGAAGCGGTAAAAACCCGCGCTCATGTCGTAACGTTTATGTCTTCGGCACAGGTCCGCGAAGCGCAACGTCTAGCGCGAGAATGGGAGCCTCAGTAGCGACCCTTAGTTGCCGCCGATCAAGTCGTTCATTTCATACCGTTGTATTTTTTTATACAAACCCTGACGCGACAACCCCAAACGGCGCGCGGCTGCGGCTTTTTGCCCCGCTGAGGCAGCGATCGCCTTTCTGATCAAGTACCTCTCCAATATTTCGTTTGCCTGTGACAATTCGCGTAACGTGCCCAAGTCGCCGGCACCCGTTTTCTTTTCACGCGAAGACTGAATTTCTGGCGACAGATGATCGACTCGAATGGTCGTCACATCACGGTACAAAGCGACAAAGCGCTGCACCTCATTTTCCAATTCCCTCACGTTTCCCGGCCAGGACCAAGCTTGCAAACAGGCCAAAGCGCGTTCGGTGATGCGCATATCCTTGTTTTCCAGCCCTGCTTTTTTGAGAAAAAGAGAAAACAAGGACGCCACATCTTCGGGCCGATGACGCAAGGGTGGGATTTCAATGGAAACCACTTTGAGGCGATAAAACAGATCCAAACGAAACGATCCCGAGGTGATCTCGGCTTCCAAATTTTTGTGCGTTGCCGCGACAAACCTGATGTCCACTGGCCGGCTTTGCACATCGCCGATGCGGCGCACCCTTCGTTCCTGCATAACCCGCAAAAGTTTGATCTGCAAAGCCAAAGGCATATCGCCGATTTCATCGAGAAAAAACGTGCCCCCATTCGCGGCTGACAGCAGCCCCTGTTTGTCGCCTGTGGCACCGGTGAAGGCCCCGCCTTTGTGGCCAAACAGTTCCGACTCGAACAAAGATTCGGGCAAGGCTGCGCAATTCTGGCCAACAAAAGGCCCCTTCGCACGGTCGCTGGCCAAGTGCAGTGAGCGCGCCACGATCTCTTTGCCTGTACCGCTTTCCCCACGCACAAGAACGTTAACTCCACTGGTGGCAATGCTTGGCAAACGGCGGCCCAGTTCCATCATTTCTTGACTGACCCCAACGCAACCGGGGAGCCCCGGAATGGGCATGGGGCGCGGTAGGAGGAGGTCGCGGCTCCATGGATTGCTGGGTCCACCCACCGCACTTCGCGCTGAATGTGACTTTTTTCTCACGCTCACTCCCAGTCCGGTACTCTTTTGAAAGTCTCCTACTGGAAACAGGGTAGGTTGTGACAATTGCGGCCCCACATTCATGGGTTCTAATGTCCCCATCACCGGTGCTAGTCGGGCACCTAATCGTTGACCCCATAAAAAAATGCTCTCGCGCCAGCGCTCTTCGGCTTGGAACCAAATGCCCAAACACCCCTTAACTTCGCCACTCGCCAAAAGGGGTTCGACCCACAGAGCTGAATCGCTCGATTTATTCACCAAAGCCTCACGGCGTTCGAGCATCGACTTCATCAGTGCGCTCAATGGCATGCGTTGGGCCATCCCCTGACGGCGGGCTGTGCCGCAAGCCCAGTCAAAGAGCACGGTCAACGGCGCCATAGGATCGGCACTTTCTCGGCGCACCACCCACATGGCGGCGGCACCACCACCGTGAGGAAAATTGCGGATTTCTTCGGACCAGAATTCTTCGGTGTCTTGCTGCAGATTTTTTGGACGGACTACACTTGGGCACAATTCCATAAACTCCCCTTTGCTGTTTGAGCCATTTGGGATGTTTATGCACGGAGCATACCGCTGACCAGTATCTATCTAAGATATAGCAATGAAGGATGTTACAAAAATCGGGGCTAGCTCAGCAGAAATGACATGTCCTAATACTGCCCCACAATGGGCGCGTGGCGTGAGACATGTCCCATGGCGAGGTAGATCGGTTAACTAGAAAGCCAATCTCACCTTATCTTCACCGGAGGTCACCTCACCCAACAACACGGCCCCCGCACCCTTAATTTTAATCAAATCCACATCCGATGCGGCGATGACAACCATGCCAATGCCCATATTAAAGACACGATACATTTCTTCAATATCCACCCCACCACACTCGCCGATCAGGGTGAAAATGGGCAGCGGTTGCCACGCCTTGGTATCGACATGCACGCACAAACCGTCAGGCACAACGCGTGGAATATTATCCGTAAACCCGCCGCCCGTAATGTGACACAACCCGTGCACCGCTTCC
>JBLIOK010000058.1:0-11247 GCA_047639735.1 Candidatus Krumholzibacteriia bacterium
AGCCCATCGAGCATGCCTCGAATCGCTGCTTCCATGATTTCTTTGGGCTCGCGCTCGTCTACATAGTTATTGATAACTCGTTCATAGACTTCGCCCATAATTTGCAAGTTGTCGTAAAATTCTTTGCGGCGTTTTGCAGGGTCGTCCTCACCAAGAGCCACTGTCGAGCAGAGCATTGACAGCAACGCAGCTGCCAGTGCAACCCTACCTAACTTATTCCTAATCATAGACTTTGGCGTTTGAGCAGCGTTCATTATCCGTCCTTCTCTCACCCAGTGTGCAAAATGCCATTGCGAATTTTTAATCAATCGAGGTTCTTCAACAAGTTCTTGAGCAATTCGTGTTCCGTATGCGCAAATCGTTTCTTAAGGTTCTGCATGACTTCGGCCAGCATGTGTTCTGGCGACGCGCCAGCGTCGATCACCTGAAAGCGTCGATCACTGGAGACTGCCATGGCTTCGTACCCCTTGAACACCTTGGCGTGAAATTCCGATGACTCATGATCCAGGCGGTCGGTCGCCCGATTTTGCAACCGGCTCTGCCCCACCTCTGGTGGTAACATACAAAGAAATGTCAGGTCTGGCACAACGCCGCCAAGGGCGACTCGATTGAGATCGTGCACCGCTTCTGTACCGAGTTCACGTCCGAAGCCCTGGTAGGCCACTGAGGCGTCGGCAAAACGGTCACATAAAATGAGTTTGCCAGCGGCTAAAGCTGGTTTGATTTTTTCGCGAACCAGCTGCGCCCGACTCGCGACCATCAACAATAATTCTGTTTCGCCTGACATGCCTTCAGACGCCTCATCGAGCAGAATGTTCCGGATTCGTTCACCGATTTCAGTTCCACCGGGTTCCCGAATCTGCAATGGATCGCATCCGGCGGCCTTGAGCAAAGCAGCGACAGCTCTGATCACGGTCGATTTTCCGCTACCTTCGGGGCCTTCAAATGTGACCAAGAAGCCCGGTTTTTCACCGGTTACGGGTGTCGCATCTGTCACGCTTCTGCTTCATCTTCCTGGTCTGGGGCGGTCGGAACATCTGGAGCTGCAGGGGCTGCAGGGGCTGCAGGGGCAGATGATTCGCCCGGGCCCGGCAATTTGCCAGCAACATGCACGATGCGTTGTACCGTCGTGCCCAAAGTTGCTGCGCTTAAAAACCACAGCACCGGCACCACCAACCATTGACCCAATAGCAACGCTAAAGTCAAAAGAATGACCCGCTCAGTCCTTTGAAAAAAGCCCACAAAACATGTTTCGCCGACACCTTCAGCCCGAGCACGCACATAGCTTGTGGTCAAGCTACCCACCACCGTAGCCGTGATCAAAACCAGCGCCGTAGCGTGGGCACCGCCGGGCAGAGTGGCAAAGTACCAAGTGAGACCAGCAAAAAGAAATGCCTCGCCCAGGCGGTCGAAGCACGAATCTAAAAACGCGCCTTGCGCAGAGACCGTGCCCTGTAAACGTGCGAGATCACCGTCAAGCATGTCAAAAGCCGACCCGATGGCAAAGACAAGAGCACCAAGAAACAGATTGCCTTGCGCAATGATGAAGCCCGAGACAGCCGTGATCACCAAACCGATGATCGAGACGCTGAGCGGCGTCATGCCCACGCCATCAAGGGCCAATACGACGGGCTTTGTTTTGGCTCGCGCGCCGACTTTAAAATCTGCGAAACTCATGTGCGTTCTCCTCTGCGAGCTCTTTTGGCACCGCGTTTCTCATCTGACGAGTCGTCTTCAGTTTGTGCCCGACGCCCAAGACCCTGAACCACCAAGACCAGTTCACCCTTGAGCTTGCGTCCCACCATATGTTCTAACAATTCCGTCGCGGTACCGCGGGGTGTTTCTTCGTGCAACTTAGTGATCTCGCGCGCGATCGCTAACGGGCGTTCTGGTCCAACCTCGACCATTATTTCCAGCGTTGAACGAATTCGATGGCAAGATTCCAAAATCAAAACCGTGCCGGGTTCGGCCAACGCCTCTAACAAGAACGAACGCCTTTGCCCCTTCTTTCTGGGAGCATACCCTAAATATAGGAATCGGTCCGGTGAAAATCCGGACAAAACCAAGGCCGCCAGCGTGCTTGAAGGGCCTGGGATGACAGTCCATGGCAAACCGTTGGCGAGCAAGGCTTTGACGAGCCCATAGCCGGGGTCCGAAATGCATGGCATGCCGGCGTCACTCACAACGGCGATTTTGTCGCCCTTTTGTAAACGCTCGACAATGCGCGGCACAACCTGTGTTTTGTTGTGGTCGTGGTAGCTGATCAAAGGTGCCCGCAAGCCATACCGTTGGCAAAGGCGAGCCGTGTGCCGGGTGTCTTCTGCGTAGACGACATCCGCCTCGTGCAACACCGCCAGAGCGCGCAACCCGATATCCGCCATATTGCCGATGGGAGTTGCTACAAAATGACAAAGACCCGGCGGAAAAGTGATTTCAGGCAGTGGCACCGAACGGGGCTCTTGAGCTTCATGTTTTTCGGCCTCGTCACTCAATGAAAACCACCGTCTTTGCCGGCTTCCTGCGAAAATTCGTTAACCGGTTGGGAAGGCTCAGCGCGTCCGAGAAAGGAACAAACCGGCGGCAGGTTTCGCTTGAACGCCATGACCCCAACCCGGTGTTGAATCCTATTGATCAAGTCGGTTGCAAAACCAAGAGCCTGCAACTGACGTGAGGCTAGTCCTTCGTCAAACATCGCAACCAATAGCCGGTCAGCCTCCGCGTACGTCAGGCCCAATTCGTCTTCATCGGATTGGCCTTCCCACAAATCAGCGCTCGGCGCCTTGCTGATGACCGCCTCTGGCAGATTCAAGTGGGCGGCCAAAGTGCGTATTTCTGTTTTATAGAGTTGGCCTATGGGATTAAAAGCACACGCGTTGTCACCGTACATGGTCGTGTACCCCAGCAAAGATTCGGTGCGGTTACCGGTGCCGAGAACCAGCGCGTCGTCTTGGGCCGAACGATCGTAGAGCACAATCATACGGCAACGTGCCATGATATTGCCTTGGCGCATCCGGTCCGGGTTGTCTATGGCGGCTATAAACGAATCGGTCATTCCGGTGATTTCAATTTCTTCAATCGAGATACCTAAGGAGTCTGCGACGGCCCGCGCATCGACTAAAGAGGCGGCACTGCTGGTGCGATAGGGCATCATAATGCCATGCACTTTATCAGCGCCTAACGCGTGAACGGCGACACCGGCCGCAACAGCCGAATCGATGCCACCAGACATGCCAACGACGATTTTTTCACGGCTAGCAGCCTGCATTGATTCGCGCACAAACTGCGCGCTTTGAACGAGAGCCTCGGTCGGTTCAATCCATGTCATGAGTTTGCTCCTGCACTTTTATGTGGGCGCTAGCTACGCCGCCAAGCTTCGGGTAAAAACAAAACCAAAACCGTAAAAATTTCCAAGCGGCCAATGAGCATAAAACTCATCAAAAGCCATTTTTCCCAATCGGACATAATGGAATAATTTTCGGCCGGACCCACCAAGCCGAGTCCCGGACCGATATTTCCTAGCGTAGCCGCCGTAGCACCTACGCTGGTGATCAGGTCGCGGCCGCCTAGAGTCAAGATCACCACACCGACGACATACACCAACATAAAAAGCAGAAAAAATCCCAAGACGTTGGTCATTAGCGATGGTGACAAGGCACGGTCATTGAACCACAAGGTATAAACAGCTCGTGGATGCAGCATCTTTTTCAGTTCCATTTTGGCGTGACGCAGCAAGATAAACACGCGCATCACTTTTATTCCGCCGCCCGTTGACCCAGCACAACCACCAATGGCCATTAAGATCAGCAGAATGGCGTGTGATATCGGTGGCCACTGCAAATAATCCGCGGTGCCAAATCCCGTTGTGGTCAGAATAGAAACCACATTAAAAAGAGCGAGCCGGATAGACTCGTGGGCCGTCGGGTGAAAGTCGAGCGTCAACAGTGTGGCCGCGATCAAACCCGTTGAAACCAAAATGATCGCGCAGTAGAAACGAAACTCTTCGTCCTTAGCGTAAACTTTGATGCGACCGGTGAGCGCCAAATAGTGAAGCGAAAAGTTAGCGCCAGCCAAGAACATAAAGACGATGATCACCCATTCTATGGCAGCCGAACCGTACCCACCCACACTCGAGTTGTGATTGCTGAATCCGCCGGTAGCCATGGTCGCAAAACTGTGGCAGACCGCATCAAAGGGCCCCATGCCTGCTATCAGCAAGGCGACGATCTCCAGGATCGTTAAGAAAAAATAGACCGCCCAGAGAAGTTTCGCGGTTTGTTGGATGCGCGGAGTAAGTCGCTCGGCCACTGGGCCCGGCACCTCGGCGCGAAAAAGCTGCATCCCGCCAATCCCCAAGAGTGGCAAGATCGCCAAAGCCAACAAAACGATTCCCATACCGCCGAGCCAATGGGTTAACGCTCGCCACAAAAGCACGCCATGGCTTCGGCTTTCGATGTCCGTCAGAATGGAGGCGCCTGTGGTGGTGAAGCCAGAAATCGATTCGAAGGCTGCATCAGTAAAGGAAGGAATTTGCCCGCTCAACCAATAAGGCATCGCCCCCAACAATCCCACAACCACCCAGCCAAAAGTCACTACGGCGAACCCTTCGCGCACGCGCAAGTCCGGTGCGTTGCCAAGCAACCGGGTCCCCACCCCGCCGATGACCAAACCGATACCAGCCGCCGCCAAAAAGTGAATCCAATCGGCATCGCCATAAAGCGCAGATACCAAGGCGGGCAGCAGCAGTGACCCAGCCGTCACTAACAAAAGAAACGAAAGAACCTTCAGGACTGCGCGATAGCTCACAGTTCGCCACCGGAAAAGAACTTAACGACGTCGTCGACGCCGTCGGGCAAGGCAAACACAACCACTTGATCACCAGCACCTAAGACTGTTGAACCTTCCGGAGTGAGCACACGTCCGCCCTTGAGAATCGCTCCGATGACCGCGTTTTTGGGAAAGTCGAGCTCCATCAAAGGCTCGCCTAGCCAAGAGCAATCGGCGTTCACTTCAATTTGCAGTATTTCAGATCCGCTGACCCCGGCACTTTCAGCACTGATTACTGCGCCACGGTGTACAAATTGGCTGATCCAATTTGACGTCGACAAACGCGGCGAAATCGCCGCATCTACGCCCAGCAAAGGCAGCAATGGTACATAGTCGGGTCGGTCAACCAAGCACACCGTTTTTGCCGCACCATGGTGCCGGGCAAGCAAACAAGCCATGATGTTCGTCTCTTCATCATTGGCCACTGAAACAAAGCCGTCCATTTCGGCGACGCCTTCGGACTCGAGCAAATCGGTATCTGATCCCTCGCCGTGCAAAACCAGAGCGTGCCGCAGTTGTTCACTAGCCCGCCGACATTTCTCTTCGTTGCGGTCGATAATCTTCACTTTCACGCCAGCCGCCAAAAGCCCGCGAGCCAATTCGCGCCCCATGGCGTTCGCACCGACAATCATCACGCGTGACAAGCTACGTTTTCGGGCTTGGAAGTAGAGCAGGGAACGGTTCACCGTGGTGCGCGGCCCCGCCATAAACACTTTGTCATCGGCCTGAATGACCGTTTCGCCTGTGGGGATCAGTGTCTCTTCGCCACGGACAATGGTTGTCACCAGAGCCATGCGTTTGCCCAATTCACGATGAAGTTCGACGAGAGTTTTGCCTTCGACCCGGCTATCCGCTTCGACCATCGCCGCGATGATCCTCACTTTGCCACCAGCAAAGTCGTGGATCTCAGTGGCTCCGGTATTCATCAGCACTTCACGAATCGCATGCACGGCTTCATGATCAGGATTGATGGCCATATCGATGCCCTCGAGTAATAATCGGCTATCTTCGTAGTAGTCTTCTTGGCGGACGCGCGCGACCTTGGTCTTCGCACCTAAGGCATGGGCCGTTTGGCAGGCAATGATGTTGATTTCATCGCGATCAGTTACGGCCGCAAACAAATCGCAATCTGTCATGCCGATTTCGCGCAAGACTTTCGGGGCAACACCGCTACCAAGGACTAACCGACAGTTCAATTGATCAGTGACTGCATCCAATTGCTCCTGGGACGAATCGACGACAATCACGTCCAGTTCTCGGCGACTGATCATCTTGGCCAGATGAAACCCCACCGAACCGGCACCGACGATAACAATCTTCACCCGTTGTCTCCGATCAGTTCCTGGACTATTGGATCCATGAGTTCAAAGCCGCCACAGCTTGTTCAACGTCACTCTGGCTGGTGCCCAGGTTGGGTATCAATCGTACCCGGCCGGGACCGAAACCTACGGCCAATACGCCCTTGGCTTCCAAATGGGCTAGCAAGGCAGCATCCTGATCCTTCGTCTCGACCGTGACGATAACGATATTCGTCTCAACCGGATGATTGACCGCCAATGCCTGATGGTCAAGACCCGTTGCCAACCTGAGGGCGTGGTCGTGATCTTCCTGCAAGCGATCCAGTTGATTCTCCAAGCTATAGAGACACGCCGCTGCCAAGATACCAGCTTGGCGCATGCCTCCACCAATCATTTTTCGGAAACGATGAGCAGTGCCGATAGTACCGCGATCACCGACCAGCACCGAGCCCACCGGAGCGCCCAATCCTTTGGAGAAGCAAACACTGACCGAGTCAAACGGTGCCGCCAAATCGGCTAGACTGAGCCCAGAAGCCACATGCGCGTGCCACAAGCGGGCTCCATCCAGATGAAAACGCAAATTACGCTGGTGGACCTGTTGGCCAATCTCAACGACACCTTGCTGAGGCAAAATTCTGCCGCCAGCCCCATTATGGGTGTTTTCTAGGCAAACCATTGCCGGTGGCGCACAGTGCACATTGTCAGGGTTAAGAGCCGCGGCAACATCTGACCAACTCATCTGGCCGTCGTCAGTTTGTACACAAGTGAGTTGGACACCACTGAGAACGGCTGGGCCGCCAGCTTCATACCGGTAGATGTGCGCTCCATCCTCAAGCACGACTTGGTCGCCGCGGTTGGTTTGGGCGATCAACGCAAGTTGGTTGCTCATGGTGCCGCTGGGCACATACAAAGCGGCTTCCTTGCCCAATCGCTCAGCCACCGTATCCTGCAGGCGATTGACCGTCGGGTCGTCACCAAAGACATCGTCCCCCACTTCGGCATTGAGCATGGCTTTCATCATGCCAGCTGTGGGCCGGGTTACAGTGTCGCTGCGCATATCTATCAGAGGGATTAAATTCGACATGGTGGGTCCTTTGTCGCGAAGGATGGCCGGTGGGTTACAGAAAACCGGCCTCCTGACTAGGCCGGAAGACCGGTATATAAAGCTACGGACCCTGCACAGAGACGCGGGTCGACTCAAAAGAAGGTGCGATTGAAAGTCTAGGTGGCAGCAGCCACTTTGTCCTTCAGCATTTTTGAGACTTTGAAAACGGGCACCTTGCGCGACGGCACGGGAACAGCTTCACCAGTGCGAGGATTACGCGCCATCCGCTCTTTGCGTTCTTTCACCTTGAAGGTGCCAAAACCACGAATCTCAAGGTGTTTACCCTCAACCAACAAATTACCGATCTTGTCCAAAAACAAGTCAACCGTTTCAGCGACTTCTTTTTTTGTTAGTCCAGTTCTTTGGGCAATGTCTTCAACGATATCGGCCTTTGTCATGGCGCGCCTCCTCCTGATCCTGAAAATACGCCGAGTAGAAAGAACCCAGTCGTGATAGCTCGTGGCCCCATGCGCAGAAGAATGTCGATTGTTCTCTACTGGGACCTTGATTGGGCGAGTCTCAAAACTCATCCTCACCCATAAACTAAAAGATGTCAAGGACTTTAAGCATTCTTGGATTACTGGAAATACCAACTTGATTCAAAATATGATCAGTTTGCCGACTTTACATTTGCTAAGAATCCGATTTCGCAGGCATTTTGCAACCCGAAGCCTCGTAAAGTGTCGCATAACACAAGGTTCATCGCGGGCTAAGCCTCCCCGTAGTTCCCCCACCCTCCTCGATCGGTCGGCTAATGTGTTGGAGAACCTAACGTTACGTTTCGTGATACTTTGTGATGTGTAATGGGCACCCGCTTTGCAATCTAGTTCGCTGTGGACGTGGCCGGTAGGGCAGATTTTCTGACAACTGTGCCACTGCAACCGATCTCTATCGGCCGCGACCACACTTTTACCATCGGACTAACCAAGCGAAAGAAGGAGACCATCTCGTGATTAACAATAAGAAAATTTTGATGCTACTGGTCATAACGATCATCGGCCTGACAGTCATTGGCTGCAGCGACAGCGATACCGGAACAGCAGTTGTTTTGGACACCGCTCCTCCAGCAGTCCCAGCCAACATTGACATGGACTACAACAACGGCAACGCGACTATCAGCTGGGCCGTTAACAACGTCGACAGTGATTTGGCTGGCTATGTTGTAGTGCGTGAGCGCTACGGCATGAGCGAGACCCTCGTCAGCTCGCCGGCTTTGGTCAACAGCTACGTTGACAGCAACCCACTGACTGGCGCCAGCATGTACCACGTGTACAGCGTCGACACGTCAGGCAACCAGAGTGCCGTTTCGACGACCCACCTCACGGTCGAATTGGGCCACGAGACCGGCGAACTGTACAACTAACGAACGGGACTGGTTCCCTTTCGCTGGGTATAACAAAGCCTCTCGCAAACGCGAGAGGCTTTGCTTTTACACACGAAGAATAACTGTGCCCAACGGACCGATACCGTGGATGCCGCAGGTAACGAAAGCGCCTGGACAACAGTCTGCTTCAATCACAGCCTTGTTGTCCCCGAACGCAGTCAATAAATTTAGCGCAGCGCGTTGGCCACATTTTGAGCAAGGTTGAAATAGGGCGCAGCGACAGCATAGAGACCGGCGGAGAACAGGCCACCCAAAGGCGTGTAACGCATCGCCACCATAAATCCAATGACGATCAGCATCCCAAACCGGCGCAGGTTTTCATAGCGGATCCGCAGCCCCAAAGGCAGAAAGCGGCTGACGATCCAACTTCCATCCAGGGGCGGCAAGGGGATCAAATTGAACATGGCCAAAACCACATTGATGATGATGCCTGTTTGAAACAATACGAAGAAGAATTCGTTTGATGACGGCGAACTCGAATTGCTGACCGGCGCTCCTGCCACCCCCACGGTAACTCCCAAGGCCACCGCGAAGAAGAAGGCCAGTATCAGATTACTGATTGGTCCGGCCGCCGCAACTTTCGGGTGGTCATCTCTTGGATTCCTCAAACGCCCAACGTCTACTGGCACCGGTTTGGCCCAGCCAAAAGGAATGCTGCCGAACATGGCCAATACTGCTGGGACAACGATACTGCCCATCGGGTCAATGTGCGGCAGTGGATTGAGGGTCAATCGCCCCTGTTGTTTAGCCGTCGGGTCCCCCAATAAGAGAGCGGCCCAGCCGTGGGCCACTTCATGTACGACGATGGAAAAAACGAGCACCAATATCCGAATGACAATCAGGTCCAAGGCTATCCTTCTTTCGCAGTTTTTGTCCGCCCAGGCAAGGCCAGCCAAGCCTGCCAAACTTCATCAGATGAAATGTTTTCCATCCAGCCATATTCGTCGCCGCCAAATCCACCTTGATTCGGCACGTCGCTTTGTCGGGGACTCTTGATCACAGTAACTTCGGGCGCTGGTGGGCGCCACAGTTCGGGATCGGTAGGCCCAAATAACGCCACCGTTGGCACCCGTACCGCGCCAGCCATATGCATGATTCCCGTATCGTTGCAGACGAAGCGATCGGCCATCTGCAGCAAGGCCGCGCCGACGCCCAGTTCGCACGGAGGAGCCACCTGCAAACCTTCGCCAAGGTTCGAATCTAAGATACGCACCAACTCGGCCAAAGGTTCAACGTCGGCTGGTCCGTGCAGGATTAAAACCTGATGACCGGCCTTCCTTGCCCGCAAAACGATTTCGGAAAACCCGCTAGCAGGCCAAACATTTTGCCGTTTTCCCGCTCCGGGGTGGACGGCCCAAAAGCCGGCTTCAAAATTCAAATCGACTAAAATCTTCTTCGCTGCCGCCACTTCAGCAGGTGCCGGCACGACCACGGGAAAGGCGTCCGTTGTGGTCACGCCTACCGCCTTCAACGGCGCCAAGCTGTGAATCACCGCATGGCAATCGAGCTCAGGTTTAGCCGGCATTTCTAGACTGAAAAAATGGCGGCTCACATCCCAACCAAAAGGCCGGCTGTCGGCGCCGACAATATAACGAGCGCCACTGGCGGCGGCGAGCCAGGCGCTGGTTACCGAAAACGACACGCTGCTCAGGACAAAGGCCAAGTCAGGCTGAAACCCACGCAGCTCGCTGACAAATTTCGTTAGGCGCAAAGGACGCTGCCAAACGGAACGATCAAAAGTGAAGATTCGATCAAGGTGAGGATTGTGCGCGACGATGCCTCGGTTCACCGGAGCGGTCACCAAGGCGATTTCGGCATCGGGCCAGGTTTCGCGGATGGCGCGGAATGCCGGCGTCGCACAAACCATGTCCCCCATCTGATTGTGTTGGCGCACGATCAAAATGCTTTTGGGGCGCAAAGCCAGCATCTCGTCAGCTGTGATCTTAGGACGCCGAGCGAGGCGGGCCAGCCAAGACGTGGCTTGGCGTTTGAAGGTGCGTCCGGCTGACATGGAGGTCATCACTTCCTAGTTGGCATACTGCTTGCGAATGAAATGCAGTCGCGCCGTTAAAGCGCACAGTAACATTGGTTTCAGATAGGAAGGGCCCTCATGAAGAGAGCAACCCTCGCGGGTGTTTTTTTGCTGTACAGCAGTTTTTTGGCCCTCGGGATATACGAGCTAACTGCCAAATCTCCCCGTTTATGGGGCGAACGGTTGCCTGGCTGGTGGGCCAGCGACCGAGCCGAAAACATGACCATGTGGCAACAACCCACTGGTGTCTTCCCCCTCGACAAACTCCTGCACGAAGGTCAAGAAGCGCTCACTTTCTATGCTCTTTTGACCGGTATCCGTTCATAAATTGCCGCTAGCTGGTGTAACCGGTGCTTCTTTTGCGGTCTTCCAAACTCACCACTAGCGCGAGGTAGGCACTGTGTCGACGTGCCGAAATTTCACCGCGCGCCACCGCCGTTTTGACTCCGCAACGCGGTTCGTCTCGATGCATGCAAGTGCGATAGTGGCAGTCAAGTGACGGCTCGCGAAACTCTGGAAAATAATCGCGCGCTGCCAACGGTTCCATATCCCAAGGGTCGAAGCCCCGGATTCCAGGACTGTCCGCCAGATAGCCACCGTTGGC
>JBLIOK010000059.1:0-11206 GCA_047639735.1 Candidatus Krumholzibacteriia bacterium
AAGGACGGCGAAGCCGGTGTTTGGCCGGCGGACAATCTCGCTTTGACCTACGCGGTCCTTGGCGAGTACGACACGAGTAAATTGTTGGCTGAAGATCGGCTACAGGCTCGTCCTGGCATCTTATCGATTTCGGTGATGCGTTTGGATCCGCGGTGGAGTGGGTTTGTTGCGAGTCCGGAGTTTCAAGTTCTAGCCGAGCGCTATGAAACAGTGCGCTGAGAAGACACCTGCTTAAGCAATGCTCCTGATCGGCAAAAAGTAGATTGAAACGACATGTGCAAGTGAGGTGTGTTGTTATCTTAATCGCCAGCCTTTTCCTGAGGCTATCTCGCAACTTTGGCTGATGATGGGGTCACTAGGGACCTCGGCAGCAAAAACGTTGCTCGTGATCAAAGCGGTGAGGAATACAAAAAAACGATAGTGGTTTGGCGGGCGGACATGAGTGTTCCCGCTCAATTTAGTCTAGGCAGCGTATGTGAGCATTGAAAAACAGAACACACCAGACCTGCGCCAACTTGGTAATAGTTACCGACAGTCAAGCTGAGGGTTTTATAGCCAGGTCTGGTGAATGCTACGGCCGGCCAAGCTACCCTCGGTAGCCATACCCGTTGGCCATCAAGACACCCAAGAGCGGAATGATCACCAAGAGGGCCATCTCGATCTTTAACATCAGGCCAACAGATTTTGGATACGATGCTTCGCCATCAACCGGTGTGTTGCGAGCTTTGATAAATTTGATGGTGGGGAAGATGGACACCAATAATACGATAAGGAATACCGTCATCTTGATGTGAAACATAAAAGTTTGACCGTAGTATTCGGGTGTTTTTCCGAAGGAGAAGACTTGCAACAAGCCGGTAACGATCATGAGCAGGGCTGCGATACCGTAGAGGCCGTCAACCTTGGCCAGTTTGCGAGCGACAGCGCCGCTGACCGTTGGTTTGAACAAGACTAGTTCTACCGCCAACGCAGCAAACAGCAGTCCGATACCCAGAAAATGCAAGTAGTAGGTCACGATCGAATCCATGATTTTATCTTTCTGTTAGTCGTTTTTGAGACGCCAAGGCAGTGTGTCGCCGGCCCACATGGGCACGACTGATGAGTCGCCAAGTTCGTAGGTGTTGGGAACTGTCCATTCGCTACGTTCGAGAGTGATAGTTTTCGCCGCCGCTGGAAGCCCATAGAACGCTGGCCCGTTCAGGCTCGCGAAAGCTTCCAATTTATCCAATTTATTCGCTGCCTCAAAAGCCGTAGCGTACAACTCGATCGCTGCATGGGCGGTAAAAACTCCCGCACAACCACAGCCTGATTCTTTAGCGCCTTGGGCATGAGGCGCACTGTCGGTGCCCAGAAAAAAGCTGGTCTCGCCGCTCGTGGCCGCTGCGACCAAAGCTTCGCGATGCCCTTCGCGTTTGAGCACGGGCAAGCAATAGGCGTGTGGATTAAGGCCACCTTGGAAAAGAGCGTTGCGGTTCCACAACAAATGGTGAGCAGTGATTGTCGCGGCTACGTTTTCACCAGCTTGGCGCACAAAATCAACGCCATGGCTGGTTGTGATGTGTTCCAAAACTATCTTCAAATTCGGGTGCCGTGAGTGCAATGGCTTGAGCACCGAATCGATAAACACGGCCTCGCGGTCGAAAACATCGATGTCGGTTGCCGTGACCTCGCCGTGGACCAAGAGCGGTAATCCTACTTCGGCCATCACGGTCAGGACATCATCAATGCGACGGATGTCGGTCACGCCAGCATCTGAATTTGTGGTCGCACCAGCCGGATACAATTTGAAGGCGTGCACGTGTGGATTGGCTTGGGCGGCCTTCACTTCATCAATGGTTGTGGTGTCGGTGATGTACAAGGTCATCAAGGGGTCGAATGAAACGCCAGCAGGCACGGCCGCCAAGATGCGATCGCGGTAGGCGATGGCCTGTTCGGTGTTGGTGATTGGCGGCGCCAGGTTGGGCATGATAATCGCCCGGCCAAACTGGCGTGCTGTGTGCGGCACTACCGACTGCATCACGTCGCCATCGCGCACGTGCAGGTGCCAATCGTCGGGTCGTTTGATCGTCAAGGACATGAAATCCACTCCGGTTGGTCGCGCTGCGTTCTAGTCGCGCCACTTCAAGGGCACGGCTGAAAAGGTTGTGTCGGGTCCAAATCCATCAGTGTCGGCAGGTATTTCCAGCAACACATCGGCCAACGCCAAGCCGCTAAGCATATGCGAACCTTGGCCCGCCACCAAGTCGGCCGTGGTGCGCGGCGGGTCTGTGGCCACAAACTTGAGGGTTCCGCGCAGCCAATTCAAGCGGCCTTTGTTGGGCCGGATTTCTTGGTTGGCGATCACCGACAATTTCTGACTCTCGTGATGACCGCCCATCATGGCGATCAGGGCCGGCTTGACCAACTGGTGGTACGAAACCAAGGCTGATACGGGATTGCCGGGCAGGCCCCAAACAGGCACGCCGTTTTGGGCGAGACCGAACAAGTTGGGCTTGCCAGGTTTGATGGCGACTTTGGCGAACAGGTCATTGATGCCAAGCTTTGCCCGGGCGCTGTGCACGTGGTCGTGGTCGCCAACCGAGGCGCCGCCTACGGTGATCAAAACGTCGCTCTCGGCGATGCCTTGGGCCATGGCGGTTTCCAGTTTCGCGGGATCGTCGGAGACCCGCTGGTGACGGACTTCGGTGATACCGAGCGCGTGCATGGCAGCAACCATGGCCGGTCCGTTAGCATCATGGATTTGACCGTCGCCGGCTTCTTCGCCTGGCGCGACCAACTCGTCGCCCATGGTGATCACGGTCGCCGAAGGCCGCATCCCCACCAAAATTTCACCCAACCCAAGAAAGGCCAACATTCCCACGACCGGTGGCGTAATGTGCGTGCCCATCGGAATGATTTCGGTGCCTTGTTTGAATTCTTCACCAACGCGACGAATGTGATCGCCTGCGCTGACGGCCCGCGTGATGGTGGCCGTATCGTCATCCACAGCCACGAATTCTTTCATGACCACAGCCTCGGTGCCTGCTGGGAGTCGAGACCCGGTGAAGACCTTGATCGTTTCGCCAACGGCGAGGCGCATCTGGCGCGCATTGCCTGCAGGCAGTTCACCACTGATAAAGAGAGGACCTGAAACATCGGCTACGCGCACGGCGAAGCCATCCATTGAAGATTGCTCAAAGCGCGGTGCGTCGTGTTGGGCAACGGCCGGCTCGGCTAGATAGTGCCCCAACGCATCGGCGATGGAGACTGTGGTTGTGCCTTTTTTGGACACCTTGGCCAAGACCGTTGCGAGCGCCTTGGGGTAGGAGGTCAAAGCACCTTCGTCTATATCGTCACAACTCAAACGCGTGCGCCCTTCATTCAGCCGCCGATGGCGACCATGCTTTCGAGGCCGATGAGGCGGCTGTCTTGTTCTGCGGCTTTGCCGTCTACCAAACGCTTTGCGACGACGTCACGTATGGTGGACATGATTTCAGCATCGCTGGCGCCATCGCGCATCATCACGCGCAAGTCTGTTTGGGGGCGGCCATATAAACAAGTGCGTAGGCGGCCACGTGCATCGACACGTACGCGCCGACAACTGCTGCAAAAAGTGCGGCTGTGGCCCTCGATGATGCCAATGTCGCCTTGATGGCCTTCGATTTTGTAGAGCTTGTCGACGGCGCCCGGTGTGTTGGCGATCGGTTCTAATTGATAGGCTTCGCCAATGCGGGCGCGAATCTCATCGCCGGTGACCGTTTGCGCTAACGGTTTGCCCGCGCCGTCAAATGGCATCGGCTCGATGAACCGCACCGAAATATCGCGATCGCGGGTCAACGCCACAAAATCGTTCAGCTCGTGATCGTTCACACCTGGCATCACCACGACGTTCACCTTCAAGCCCATACCTTTGGCGAGCACCAAATCGATCGCATGCATCACCGTTTCGTGTCCGGATCGCCGCGTGATGGTCACCCAATTCTTGGCGTCCAAAGTGTCGAGGCTGAGATTGATTCGCCTCAATCCAGCTGAATAAAGCGCATCGATGTTGTCACGCAATAGAATCCCATTGGTCGTCAACAAGATATCGGGCGCTTGCGGCAGGCTATGCAGCGACCCCAATAAATCCACGACACCTTTGCGCAGCAAGGGTTCGCCGCCAGTAATGCGGATTTTGCGCACGCCAAGTTGGGTAAAAATGGCACCGACTCGTTGCAGCTCTTCCATGCTCAAAACCATGTCGCGCGCCACCAAGGGGACGCCCTCGGCAGGCATGCAATAGCGGCATCTCAGGTTGCACCGGTCAGTTACTGACAAGCGCAGATAGTCCAAGACGCGGCCTTGCGGATCAATAAGGGGAAGTGGGGTCGTTGGTGCGGTCATGGCGAAAATGGCCTGCGTTCGTTCAAAAGACGGGAAATTCTGATTCCACACATGAAACCACTTTTGTGTCCTAATGTCCAGTTTCCCAGAGCGGCGCACTCGCGCAAAAACTCTCCATTTGCCGAAACCATCTGCGCTCAATAGAGTATTGGCTCAGGTAATAATGATCAGATCGTTACAGCTTACTCCAAGGCGGCGTTCCATGCACATCCAGCGGGCCCTTTGTTTGGCCCTCCTGCTCTTTGTCTTTGCTGCCTGTGAACAGGGCCCGCGTTACAGCGAAGTGGTGACCGTCACCCCCAAAGTGGATCAAGCGACCGTTGATAAACCGCCCCGCAAATCGCGCGATCGGCAAGAGGCGATGCTGGCGACTTTCGAATCCTACGACGATCTGCAGACCATGTGCTTCTTTGGCGATTTTGACGACCTGATCGCTTTTCACCACCTCCAATTCGTCAACGAAAACACCAGCTTGGGTCGCGGCACCGGGCCGTACCGCGGAGGCGCACTTTTTGCGCGCCGGACCAGTCGCCAAGGCGGCTTAGTGGCTCACAACTACGACAATCGAGAATCGCAGCTGATGGTCGGTTGGTTCTACCCGACCGGCGGCTACCGTTCGGTGGCGTTGGTGCCGTTGGCGGATCTCGGTTACACGCCAGAAGAGCCTTTTGACAGCGCCAACGAAAAGCACCGCAAATCGCTCATTTATGCGCCGGTGTTGTCGATTGAAGGCATGAACGAACGCGGGGTAACCGTGGTTCTGGGCAGTTTACCAGCTCAGGATGTTACGTCGGTTACCGAGCAAGAGTCACGTTATGTGATGCATCTGGTGCGCGAAATATTAGACCAGGCGGGCAGCGTGAACGAAGCGGTGGCCATTGCCGAAAAATACAACGTCTTCGATTTTGGCCTGCAAACGGTTTCGCATCAAATCTTCCTCGCTGACGGGCATTCGGGTTCGGCGGTGCTTGAATGGTGCGAAGGCCAAATGCACATGGTAAAAGACGCCGGCGATTGGCAAGTTGCGGCTGCTGATGGGATGTACAAGGTCTCTCCCGAGGCACGGCGCTCGGCCAGCAAAAGCTATCGCAAGTTGTATGACGAAGTGGCTAAACAGGAAGATCCCGTATCTTGGCAGTCGACATTCGATGTTTTGGCCGATGTGAAGCGGAAGAATAAAAAAATCAAACACAACGGCGAGGAGATGCGCGTAGGCACTCAGTGGTCGACCGTTTTTGATTCAGAAAAGAAAGAGATCCGTCTTTCGGTCGATGGTGATCACAAGAAGATCTACTTGTTTTCTTTCGAGGCGCAGGAGAACGGTTCCGGTCTGTGACGAAGTTTGGTATGCTGTGCCTTTGCATTAGCATCCAGCCGCTCATTTAAAGGAATCTCCACGTGCTGCGCATCCCCGCCCGCGGGCGTCACATCACTAAAGAAACACAGACCATTGCCCCTCGCTTGGTTGGCTTCCCTTTGGCCACCTTTCGGCGGCGCCTGTTCGCCTTTCTCATAGATATCTCAATTTTTGGCGTGCTGACCTTCATCTTGTTCCTGGCGCTGACAACCTGGAGCTTCCATCGCGATGCCCCGACGCTTATATCGCGGGCGAGAGTTGCCTTCAATGACACGACGTTGGCTAACGTGGAGCATGAGAAAAACGTCATCATCACCGAATTCAGTCAACTCATCGTTGATCGCTGTCCGGAGGCTTTTCCGCGCGACGTGACCGCCATGATCCGCGCAAATGACACCGATGGTGTGCGCGAATATTGGGATGAATTTCAGACCACCGTAGGCTTTGGACAGGGCAAGACACGAGTGATCGAAGCGCAAGATGGCACCAAGCAGTTTAGTGTCGGCATGGATTTGATGATGGGCCAAGCAGCCTCGGTTTTTGGCTGGAGTGGCTTGTTCATCGTTTGGTCTACTTTTTGGCCTTTTGTCACCGGCGGGCGGTCTGTGGGGAAGGCAGTTTTTCGCATCCGAATTGTGCGGCTAGATGGCAACCGATTGAAGCTTTGGGATTGTTTTGCCCGCGCCGGTGGCTACGGTGCTAGCGCGGCAACTTTGATGTTGGGCTTCCTGGAATCCATCTGGCACCCAAATCGACAAGCGATTCATGATAAGATTGCCAGCACAGTGGTCGTACGCGGCGCACCGCCGCCAGTTATTTCAGAAGGAGACAAGCTTGAACAAGAGTGAACAGTATTGGCGTGAAAACCTGAAACTGGTGGGGCTGTGCTTGGCCATCTGGTTTGTGGTGTCATTCGGGTTTGGCATTTTGTTGGCCGATACCCTGAACCAAGTGCGGATAGGTGGCTACCAACTCGGCTTCTGGTTCGCTCAACAGGGCTCGATCTACACGTTTGTGGCTTTGATATTCTTTTACGCGGCCCGAATGGCGCGTCTTGATCGCAAGTTTGATGTCGCCGAAGACTAGTACGAAATAATCTGGCCACTGAACCGATGAAAGCGAGCCCATGGAACTCAAAGCTATGACCTATCTCGTGGTGGGACTGTCTTTTGTTCTCTATATCGCGATAGCCATCCGCACGCGCGCGACGTCGACCGCCGAATTTTATGTTGCCAACACGGGGGTGCACCCCGTCCTGAACGGCATGGCCACCGGCGCCGATTGGATGTCCGCCGCATCGTTCATTTCCATGGCCGGACTAATCGCATTTAAAGGCTACGACGCTTCGGTCTATCTGATGGGTTGGACCGGCGGCTATGTTTTGTTGGCCATGTTGATCGCCCCTTACTTGCGCAAATACGGCAAATTCACCGTGCCCGAATTCATCGGCGATCGCTTCTACTCAAAAACCGCCCGCGGTGTGGCCGTGCTTTGTTTGGCCGTCGCTTCGTTGACCTATGTCATCGGTCAGATGAAGGGCGTAGGCGTTGCCTTTTCGCGCTTTCTCGAGGTCCCCTTTGAAACCGGTGTATTAGTAGGCATGGGCATCGTTTTTGTGTACGCCGTGCTCGGTGGCATGAAGGGCATCACCTACACCCAGATTGCTCAATATTGCGTCTTGATCTTCGCCTACACCGTCCCCGCGGTTTTTATCTCACTGCAGCTGACCGGCAACCCAATTCCGCAGCTCGGGTTAGGTGGCAACTTAGCCGACGGCGTGGCGTTGCTCGACAAACTGGATCAGGTCTGTCTCGATCTTGGTTTTCAATCCTTTACTGCCCAAAAAGACTCAACTTTGAATATGTTTCTGCTCACCCTCTCGTTGATGATCGGCACCGCAGGTTTGCCCCACGTCATCACCCGATTTTTCACCGTTCCTCGCGTACGGGACGCACGCACCAGCGCTGGCTGGGCCTTGGTGTTTATCGCGGTCTTGTACACAACGGCTCCTGGTGTGGGGGCCATGGCGCGTTTGAATCTGATGGAAACGATTCAAACCGGCGAAATCGGTGCGGCGACAGGCAACCTGAAGTACAGCGAGGCCCCGGCCTGGTTTTCCAACTGGGAAAAGACGGGGTTGCTGAAGTTTGAAGACAAGAACGGCGACGGACGCATTCAGTATTACGGTCCGGGCTTGACCGCAGAAGAAACCGCGGGCTTTGGCTGGCAAGGGAACGAATTAGTCACAGTTGATCGGGACATCATGGTTCTCGCCAACCCTGAAATCGCCAACTTGCCCTTCTGGGTCATTGCGCTCGTGGCTGCTGGCGGCATCGCGGCCGCACTCTCGACCGCGGCCGGTTTGCTGTTGGCCATTTCTTCAGCCGTCAGCCATGATTTGCTCAAGGGTATGTTCATGCCCAAGATCACCGAAAAACAAGAGTTAGCGGCCAGCCGTATCGCCATGGCGGGCGCTATTTCTGTGGCCGGTTGGCTGGGCATGAACCCGCCAGGATTCGCCGCCCAAGTTGTCGCCCTCGCCTTTGGGTTGGCGGCTTCTTCGATCTTTCCGGCCTTGATGATGGGCATCTTTAGCCGCCGTATGAACAAGCCGGGCGCCGTTGCCGGCATGATGGCTGGCCTGACGAGCACATTGCTTTACATCTTTTGGTTCAAAGGATTTCTCTTTTTACCTGGCACAGCCTTGGCGCCCGATGATGCCGCACATTGGCTTTTGGGTATCAGCCCAGGGTCGTTCGGCGCGGTCGGGGCCTTGATCAATTTTGTGGTGGCTTTCGTTGTTTCCAATATGACCGCGCCACCACCGCCAGAGGTGCAGCAGATGGTGGACAACATTCGCGTCCCGGCCGGATCCGGCGAGTAATATTTAATACGCGTGGAGGCGTTAGAAAATGTCGAACGAGAACGAAAAAGAACTCTATGCTCCGATCCCAGCCCTGGCTGCCAAGAGCCAAGTGCAAAGCATGGAAGACTACGAACGGCTATACAAACAGTCTATCGACGAGCCGGCAGAATTTTGGCTTGAACAAGCCAAGACGCTGACCTGGTTTCAAGAGCCGCGCGCGGTCTTTGACCACGACTATGACAACATCGATTTCAGCTGGTACAACGGTGGCCGCTTGAACGCGTGCTACAACTGCGTTGACCGGCACCTAGCCGACAAAGGCGACCAAGACGCCATCATTTGGGTCAAAGACGAACCCGGCGAATACGAACATATCACCTATCGCCAGCTCAAGCACAGCGTGGCCAAGATGGCGAACGTGCTCAAGGCTCATGGCGTGCGCAAGGGCGATCGGGTGGCGATCTACATGCCTATGATTCCCGAATTAGCATACACCATGTTGGCTTGCGCGCGACTGGGCGCCGTGCATTCGATCATCTTTGGCGGGTTCAGTGCAGACGCCATTCGTGACCGCGTGATCGATGCCGAATGCAAGTTGGTGGTGACGGCCAATGAAGGATTGCGCGGTAGCAAAAAGATCAAACTCAAATCCACTGTAGATAGAGCAATCGACGGCTTGAGTATGGTGGAAACGGTGTTGGTGGCTCGCCGCACCGAGACTGAAACGAAGATGAAAACAGGCCGCGATTTTTGGCTAGACGAAGAGATGAGCAAACAACGCTCAACCTGCACCGTGGAGTGGATGGGTTCCGAAGATCCGCTCTACATTTTGTACACCAGCGGCTCGACCGGCCAACCCAAAGGCCTGATGCACACCACGGGCGGTTATATGGTCTACGCGGCGATGACCCACCGCACGGTATTCAACTACCAGCCGGGCGACGTGTATTTTTGCGCCGCAGATATCGGTTGGGTCACAGGCCACAGCTACATTATCTACGGACCGCTGGCCAACGGAGCCACAACCGTCATGTTCGAGTCGACCCCAACCTACCCGGACAGCGGCCGGTATTGGCAGATCGTCGACGACCTCAAAGTGAACATTTTCTACACCGCACCAACCGCGATTCGCGCTATTGCTCGCGACGGTGACGAGGTCTTGGCCAAATCGAGCCGCAAATCGCTCAAAGTTTTGGGCACCGTTGGAGAACCGATCAGCCCGGACACGTGGCGTTGGTACTACGAAAAAGTAGGTTTAAACAAATGCGCCATCGTTGACACTTGGTGGCAGACCGAAACCGGTGGCATCATGATTTCGGCCTTGCCTGGCGTGACGCCGATGAAACCAGGCTCAGCGACATTGCCGTTTTTCGGTATCAAGCCCTTGTTAATGGATCCGGACGGAAAAATTATCGAAGGCAACGGTGTGCAGGGAAACCTGTGTATTGCGCACACTTGGCCCGGTCAGGCGCGCACGGTATGGGGTGATCATCACCGATTCCAAGAAACCTATTTCAGTCAATATCCAGGTTACTATTTCACCGGCGATGGCTGCCGTCGCGACGAAGACGGCTTCTATTGGATCACCGGACGCGTCGATGACGTGATCAACGTCTCGGGCCATCGCATGGGCACGGCCGAGGTGGAGTCGGCCCTCGTCGCCCACGAGTGCGTGGCCGAAGCGGCGGTGGTGGGTTTTCCCCATGAAATCAAAGGCCAAGGCATATTCGCCTATGTTATCTGCGCGGCTTCTGTGGCCCGTGACGATCACGAATTGGTCGGTATGTTGAAAGAACAGGTGCGGCATGTGATCGGACCAATTGCCACACCTGATAAAATTCTGATCGTGCAGGGGTTGCCCAAAACTCGCAGTGGGAAGATCATGCGCCGTATTTTGCGCAACATCGCCGCGGACGAGTTTGAGGACCTCGGCGACATCTCGACTCTGGCAGATCCCACAGTCGTCAAGGCCCTGATTGAGAAGAAACGCACTAGCGATTAACTCTTGGAATGGCTTGGAACAGGGAGTTTAAAAAACGGTGAGGTATTAAGCAGGCGACAACCGAGACATAAAAACAGACTCGACCGAATCGATAACGGATCCACCGCTGCGTGCGCGAGATAAAATCAATCCGCCCTGCAAGGCCGACAATAAATCTGCGGTAGCTTCATCGACGCTGCCGACGAGTTCGAATTCTTGCGAATCGAGACCAACCTGAATCGTCTCGGCAATCCATTTTTCTGTATTTTCAAAATATTCTTGAATGCGGTCTTGTAAGCGACCGGCAAGAGTTGTGAAGTCTGCCGCTAATGATCCGCAAGCACAGATAGCACTGTTGTTTTCAGTCTGGCGGTACAGATTGATGTAGTAGGCCAATTTTTCTCGTTGGCCGCCTTCTCTACCCGCAAATTCTGCCAATATTCCAGTTAAGCTTTCTTCGTAAAGGCCCATTAAAGCTACACCCAGAGCCGTTTTGGATTCGAAATGGGCGTGCACGTCGGCGGTAGGTATACCCAAGCGCTCGGCAATGTCATCCAATGAAAAGCCATGGTAGCCTCGCAATTGAACCAGATCTTGCGCTGTTTCTAAGACTTGTAATGTGATATCTGCTGTTTCCATA
>JBLIOK010000060.1:0-11121 GCA_047639735.1 Candidatus Krumholzibacteriia bacterium
AGTCTGTCGCTCTATCATGTCGCGGTGGGCTGCGGCCAGCCTTTGGAAGGCTGCTTCAGATTCAACGGGTATTTCGGCGGCCAACAATTCCGGGGCGAGGTCTTTCATGGCGGTTTCGTGCCGCGCGGTGGCCTCGGCCAAGGCGAGTTCGGAAACGTCTTTTTCTTTAGCGACTTCGCGAATGTCTTGTACCAACAAGGAAACCTCAGTGAGGTCGCCGCCGGCATTCAGTTTGTCCAACCGTTCGGCGCGTCGCTTGATCTCGTCTTGCAAATCTGTAATGTGTTCTGACTTGTCGCCGATTTGACTGGCGATTTCTTGCCACAATTCGCCGTCGCCCTCTCGCACTTTGTTCATTCCGGCAGGCAAGGCTGCCAGCGAGTCGATCAGCGCGTCTTGGCGTTCGGTCAGCTCGATGCGGCGTTCGGCGGCCACGATTTCGCGAGCCCGATCACTTGCTGTTTGCGCTTGTTCTTGCTGCGCGACGAGGGCAGTCAACCCACGTTCTTGTTCACTCAATTCCCGGTGTTTGGTTTCGATCAGGCGCAGGTCTTGGCGCGCTTTGTCCCAACGAATGCGTTCGGCCGCGCGGCGATTTTTGGGCATCGGGAAGAGGTCCGCGGCAGCGGCCAGATCATATCCGCCAGCCATCTGTTGCCTGATCTCGGCGGCCAGACTGTCATCCAGTTCTGCTGCGCCGCTGCGTGTGAGGTCTAGCAACCCCAATCGGTAACAAGCCGCGAGATGATCGCCGGGCAAGTCAGGCGCGGGGGCCGTTATGCCATCGCGTATCCAGTCAACGGGGTCTTCGTCTTGGCGCCGGGCTTGGATCACGCCCCGGGAGTCTTCAAATTCTCCGCGCACATCAAAGGGTTTGGTGACCTTCTGGTCTTCCCATAACAATCGAGACACTGCCCGAGCAACCGATGACTTGCCAGCTTCATTGGCACCGACGATAAGGTTGATACCCGGTTTGGCTGAGACAACGAAGGGCTGGCTCAGGCCCGGCAGGCGATCAAGGTCAAGCTTCACAAGGTTCAAGTTGGGCCGCTCATTCATGAGGCCTCGCCTCGATCTTGGCTCAGCAAGGTGTTCAATGAATGCTGACCGGCGGTGATCAAATGGGCACGGATTTTTGTGTCTGACCACGGTTCTTGTTCTAGGCCATTGGGCTGAGAGATTGCTTCGATGGCGAATCGAGCCTCGGTCACGAGCAGTTGAGAGCTCGCGTCGTTTTGTTGCAGCGCCAAAATTTGGCGCGCAATGAGTCCGGGAGGATCAGCCTGCTTGGCCAGATTCGCCAGGTCAAAAGGAACTTTCAAATCGCAATCGACCCGTTCGATGAACACGACGCGACCGTCGTTGGTCGTGACCAAATCTTCGCCGGAATATTGTGCACAGATGCGGGCGATGGTTGCGGCTTGAGGGTGAACGCCGATCAAGGTGACGCGCAAGGCGAGGACGCGGGCGTTTTGCTGTTGCCACGCTTCGTCCAAAGTGAGGTCACTGACCAGAGCCAATAAATCTGGTGTGACTTCGGCCGAAAAATGAGAGGCATCGAGGTCGATGTGCTCCCAACGCAAGGGCGCCAAAGGCAACCGTTGCCAGTGCACGGGGGCGCCCGGCTCAATCGTCGCCAAGACTGGGCCGTGGACGCCGGTTTCGGTGGGAATAGCGCCGGTGATTGACCCCAAATAGAAAGGGTGGTGGCTGGTGTCACCACTTGGTTCTGAGTCAGGTACGTGGATATGTCCCAAGGCCCAGCCATCGTAACCAACGTCCAGCAATTCGCGGGACGAGACGGGAGCGTAGTCGCTGACGGCCGCGTTCAAGTCGGCGTGCAAAAGACCAATGGTTGTGACGCCGCTTTGTGGCGGCGGGGGGCTTTGCAAAAGAGGGCTCGCGCTATGATGGCGCGCAGGGAAAGACCATCCGGCGATGCGCACCGCTGGAGTGACTTCGAAGGTGCTCCAGGTGGCCCGAGGTCCGAGCAAATGCAAGCCATCGATGAGGTCGGCCAGGGCGGGCAAAACCAAGGTGTCATGATTTCCCGCTACGGCGACCACGGCGATATCGGCAGATTTAAGCTTTTGGATGCCAATTTCTAGCAACGCCTTTGCTTCGAATATGTCGTCGGCATGGTGCACGAGGTCACCGGCGAAGGCAACGGCATCAACTTGTTGGACGATGGCTGCTTCGACCACGCGCTCCCAAGCGCCTTGCGGGCCAATTTCTGCCAGGCTGCATGAAGCCATGGCCAAGGCGCTATCAGGAATGCGGGACGCACGACGGCCTAGGTGCATGTCACCTATAAATAAGATTTTAACGGCAGGAAAATCGTTCGGCATCTGGGCTCCGCATCACGGCATACAAAAGGACAGATTCATTATGATTCCGTCGCTCTCGAGAGTCCAGATATTCCGTCGTAGAATCTGTGATTTAGCGGATCAGGTTGAGGATTTCCATGGCATCCTTCAGCTCTTCCTCAAATTTGTCGTAGAATTTCAAAGTGTGCGGCAACGATAGATTAAGCAGTTTCAGTGCCCCAGGGTCACATTCCTTCGGGGGAAAGGCGCCAGGGCTCCCAAGACCCAAGTCATAGGAAATGAAATCAGCCACATGCAACAAGGCGGTCAATTGCGGCACTTTGGTCGACTCGCTTGGGTTGTGGTGCAGTTGCACGGCTTCGACCACGCTGGGTGGAAAATTCCACGAGCGGAAGATGACTTTGGCAATCATGGCGTGGTCAACTTGGAAGAGGGCCATTTCACAGTCGTACCAACTCAGGTGTTGTTCCTGGGCGACGCGGCAAACTTCGGTAAAGTCATCGGCAAAATAGCGCTTTTCAATGAGCTTGCCGACGTCGTGTAACAAGCCAACGACGAAGGCTTCTTCTTGTTGGTTGATGCGCAGTTCTTCGGCCAAGACTTTGGCGATGCCAGCAACGGCAATGCTGTGTCTCCAAAAATCAACCATATCGACGGCAGACGATTCCTCGTCTTCGAAGTAGTCGAATACGCTGACGGCAAGTGCGGCACTGCGCACGGCCTGGAATCCGAGAATCACCACAGCCCGGCTGATGGTTTTGATTTCCTTGCTGTAGCTATAAAAGGCGCTGTTTACGAGGCTAAGAATTCTGGTCGTAAGGGCTTGATCCTGAGTAATGATTTCGGCAACTTCCGTCACCGTCACCTGGGGATCTTGCATTTTCTGGAAGAGCGTCTGGAAGATTACGGGGAGTGTGGGCACGTCTTTGATGATCCCCTTAAATTCCCGGGGATGAATATCCATCAGTGATTTGTCGAGCACAGAGCTCACGTGCGTTCTCCTGGTGAGGGGCTGTTGAATTGACACGTTGGGTTTAAACTACGTGTTATCTTTAACATGATTTCGGCAAATAACAAGGCTTCTTGAGGAAATATTTGCCGCGATTAAGAATGAAAAGAGATGTAAGGCCCGTTCGAGCTCTTTTTCACCGCTTTGCCGATAACAGAGGCACAAAGGGTGCCACTGGCTTCGGCCGCCTTGACCAGGGCCGGCATTTTGTCCGCAGGTGCTGAAATCAGCAATCCGCCGCTGGTTTGAGGATCATTCAGCAGGCCAATCATGTCTTGGCCGATGCTTTCTGCGTAGGCAATATCACCACCGGTGAAAGCAGCATTTGATTTAGTGCCCCCGCAGGTAAACCCTTCGCCGCACAAAGCGACCGCCTCCGGGAGCAGAGGCAAGGTGGAAGTGTCGATATGCAAGGTCACGCCAGAACCCTTGGCCATCTCGAGAGCGTGCCCTGTCAAACCGAAACCCGTCACGTCGGTACATGCGGTAGCGCCCAGGTCAAACATCAAGGCGCCGCACGTGTTCAAAGTGGTCATGCAGGTGACCAAGGCCTCGTATTGTTCTTCGTCGAGTCGTCCTTTTTTCTGGGCGGCGATCAAGGCTCCGGTACCAAGTGGTTTGGTCAATAACAACAAGTCACCAACTTGCGCTGTGCTGTTGCGCAAAATTTTATCCGGATGCACTTCGCCTGTGACACTCAGGCCAAACTTAACTTCTTCATCGCGCACGGTGTGTCCACCGGCCACGGCGCAGTTGGCTTCAGCGCAAACTTCGCCCGCACCCGCCAATATCTCACCGAGCACTTCATTGGACAAACCCGCTGGTGGAAATCCGAGCAGATTCAAGGCCATGAGAGGGGTGCCGCCCATGGCGTACACGTCACTGATGCTGTTGGCGGCGGCCACGCGGCCAAAAGTGCGCGGGTCGTCAACCACCGGTGTGATAAAATCGGCAGTGCTGACGATGGCGCGGTCATCGCTCACGCGATAGACGCCGGCGTCGTCGGATGTCTCAAATCCTACTAAGAGATTTGGCCCAGCCGCAGCTTTGATGGGTTCGAGAATGGCAGATAAGTCCCCCGGACTTAGCTTAGCCGCTCAACCGGCGCTCTTGGCGTATTTGGTCAAGGCAATACGTTCGTTAAATGACATGATCACCTCCTCAAGTGGTGTGTTCCTGGTAAAAAACTTTGGCTACTTCGCCAACTCTTCTGACTTCGCCTCGAGTTTGGCCCAGCTGTCCTTTAAGGTCGCCGTGCGATTCCAAACCATGGCCTCTGGCGTTGAATCTTTGCTGTCGATGCAAAAGTACCCTTGGCGCATAAATTGGCAACTGTAGCCAGTCTCTTTGCCTGCCAGATCCGCTTCGAGTTTGGCGTGCACAACTTCCAAGGAATCGGGATTCAAATTGGCGATGTAATCGCCGCCCTCTTCAGGGAAGGGCTCACGGAACAGGTTGTCGTACAGACGCACTTCGGCATCCACCGCGTGGGCTGCCGATACCCAATGCAGGGTGCCTTTGACTTTTCGCCCATCCGGCGAATCCCCACCGCGAGTTTCTGGATCATAGGTGCAACGCAATTCAATAGGGTTGCCGTCATCATCCTTGATCACTTCATCACAAGTGATGAAATAGGCCTCTTTCAACCGCACTTCTTTGCCCAGCTTGAGCCGGAAAAATTTGCGATTGGCCACTTCACGGAAGTCATCTTGCTCAATGTACAGTTCGCGCGAGAATTTCAGCATACGCGAGCCGGCGCTGGGGTCTTCGGGGTTGTTGATGCACTCCAGTTCTTCGACTTGGCCCTCAGGGTAGTTGGTGATAACCACCTTCAAGGGGCGCAATACGCCCATAACGCGATTGGCGGTTTGATTCAGTTCATCTCGGATCGCCCATTTCAGCAGGTCCAAATCCACGGTCGAATTGCGCTTGGCCACCCCAATACGGTCGTTGAACTTCTTGATCGATTCGGGGGTGTAACCCAGGCGCCGCAAACCGCTGACCGTGGGCATGCGCGGGTCGTCCCAGCTTTCCACTAAACCTTCTTGGACCAGGCGCAGCAACTTGCGTTTGCTCATCACCGTGTAGGTCAAGTTCAACCGTGCCATTTCAATTTGGCGCGGTTTGTAAGGCACGGGCAGGTTTTCGATGAACCAGTTGTAAAGAGGCCGGTTGACCTCAAATTCCAAGGTGCACAGCGAATGTGTGATGCCTTCAATGGCGTCACTTTGACCGTGGGCAAAATCATAGAAGGGATAAATATTCCAAGCGTCGCCCGTGCGGTGATGGTGGGCTTTGCGGATCCGGTACAACAAGGGGTCACGCATTTTCATGTTGCTGTGACTCATGTCGATTTTGGCCCGTACCGTATATTGGCCTTCTTCAAACTCGCCGGCCTTCATGCGCGCGAAGAGGTCCAGGCTTTCGGCTTGGCTGCGGTCGCGATCGGGGCTGGTTTTGCCGGCTTCTTTCACCGTGCCTCGATATTCGCGAATTTGTTCGTTGTTCAAACTGCAAACATAAGCCTTGCCGTTCTCGATCAGGTGCACAGCCCATGCGTAAAGTTTGTCGAAGTAGTCGGAAGCGTAAAATTCGCGATCTTCCCAATCAACACCAAGCCAGCGTAAATCCGCCTTGATCGCATCGACGTATTCCGTCTCTTCTTTTTCTGGATTCGTATCGTCAAAACGTAGATTGAATTTGCCGCCAAATTCCTGAGCCACGCCATAGTTGAGCAAGATGGCTTTGGTGTGACCAACGTGCAGGTAGCCGTTGGGCTCGGGCGGAAAGCGGGTGTGGACACGGCCATCGTTGAGGCCGGCTTCCAAATCAGCTTTGACCTGGGTACGGATAAAATCCGACTTTTCAGTCGTTTCGGTCAAATCGCGGTCGTCGCTCATGGCGGCAAAGGCCTTTCAGAGTCGGGATAAGGACGATAGTGATCGATAATCTAATTCGAATGGGGTTGAATGTCTACTCTCTGAGTTCGATGTAGCTATCGATAGAAAGATCTACTCCCAAACTCGGTTTGTAGGTAGACGAGGATCCATGACCTTTCTGGCCCGTTTTCGAAGGAGCTGTATGGCTCGTACCCGCCCGCAAACGCTTCAAGTTCCATGGGCTCGTTTCTATCAGCTATTGGTCCATGTTAGCGGTGGCCTTGAGTGGTGTCGTGGGGCGCAATTTGTACCAACAAGTTCCGCGCAAGTTGTTGGGTGAAGCACTCAATGCGGATGAGATGGAGAGTCGCAATGAGGAAATCATGGTCACTTTGACCAACACCCATGGCGTGGGCGACAAATTGGTGTTGGGCTTGGAGAAAATGGCTCTTGGAGGGTTGGAAAATCGACCGGCCCCGGTGGCGAGCAGCAACCGATGGTTGTGCAAGGTGCGTGACCATCACCCTTCAATAGCGTAAGATGGGGCCCCGAAGTCGTGGTGCGCTCTCGTGCTGAAAGAATACAAATGCTGGTAAATATAAAACGTAAGACCCATTGGTCAGAACTGACGCTTTCGAGCCCGCCTCGTAATATTCTTGATACCGAAATGTTGGGGGCTTTAATAGCCGCCGTTGATGAATTGGCCGATGATGCCAAGCCGCTGGTTCTGCGGTCGGAGGGTAAGCACTTCTCAACTGGATATCCCATCGGCGACATCCCTGCGGAAATATTCCATCATGATCCAGATGTGCGCGCGGGCACTGCCTTCGAAGAAATGATGGCCCGGTTCGTCAACTATCCCGCACCAGTGGTTGCCGTGGTGCAGGGAGATGCCTATGGCGGCGCGGTGGAACTGCTCGCTTGTGCCGATTTGCGGATCGCAGTGGAAGGAGTGCGGTTGGGTCTGCCACCAGTGCGATTGGGTCTGGTATATAGCCATACGGGGTTGCGTCGTTTGATACGAGGCTTCGGATCTAACTTGGTGCGCGAATTGTTGTTTCTTGGCGAACCCATCGGCACCGAACGCGCGCGAGAGGCTGGTTTTTTTAACCGTGTCGTTGAACCTGATTTTTTGCCAAACGCATTATACACGATGATGGACAGCCTGGTCAGTGGTGGGCCTGAAGCCATGCGGGGCACCCGGCGCATCTTGCATTTATTAGAAGAAAACGAAACGATGTCGCCAGAGATGTTGCGCGAAATTGGCGAAATACGCCACCAGTCGCGCGGGGGCGAAGAATTTGAGCAGGCCCGTGAGGCGTTCTTGAAAAAACAGCCCTCGCCGTTTGGGTCTGGGGCGAGTTAGAGGGCGTGGGTTTGGCCCGAACTAGAAGTTAAACTTGTCCATAAATTCAAACTGCCAGACGCCTTCTTTTGTGCGCGCCGCTTCAAAGCGCAACTGCCAAGTGTCCAGATTAAAATGCAAACCGGCACCGTAGCTCATTTGGGCGACGGTTGATTCGGCGCCATCGTACCAAGCATCGCCAGCGTCGCCGAAGAGGTGGAGGCCAAAGCCAATCATCTCGCCTTTGGGGGAGATTTGCATCAAGAAGAGGGGAATCCGGTATTCGGCCGAGAACAGGTAACCGTTTTCGCCTTCACGCGAGGCGTATTGGTAGCCACGCACTGTTTCGGGGCCGCCAAAAAAGAGGGTGTTGTCCAGGTTGGTTGGCCCACTGACCTGTCGCCCCCAGCCGCGCAGGGCCAAAACATGTTTGCGCCAAGGCATGGGAGCAAAGAGACGCAAGTCGGCCAGTTGTTCGGTGTAGTTGGCGAACTCGTTGCTTTGCCAGTTGCGCACCGTGGCTTCGGCAAAAATACCGCTTTGAGGATAGTAGGGATTGCTGCGCGAATCGAAACCAATGGATGCGCCAAATGACCAGTGGTTTTGCTCGCCGGCTATGAATGACTGTTGCCCTGTAGGGCCGCTTACGCCGCGGTCGGGCGCGGCAAAATTGTAGTCGTCGCGTTGTTGGAAGAATCCGTAGTTCACGGTGCTGCCGACGAAGAAATCCCCGACAAAGTCCCAGCGCAGGTCCCAGTCGGCATCCCATTTGCGATAATCGAAGGGTCGGAAGACGAAATTGGCGATTTCACCACCGAGGCCAACCGTTGTTTCTAATCCATTGACGCCAAGGAACCAAGGCCGCTGCCAAGAAATGCGCCCCGACTGAATGTACAAGGCGGCCACTTCGGCCCGCAACGTCTCGCCTTTACCGCGCAGGTTCCGTTCTTCAATCCAGGCACCAACAAGATACTTGTGGCGGCGGCTGTAGCGGGCCAATGGGCGGTAATAGGTGGTCATGTCTTCTTCGACCATAACGTCGATCACCACGTGATCTTGATCGTCATCGTCATAGTCGATTTCAACAAACTGGAAATAGCCGCAGTCTTCTAGGCTGTCCCAAGCGCGGTCAAGAGAGTCCATGTCAAAAGAGTCACCAACGCGCAGACCCATCACGCGATTGACGAGTTCCAAGTCTGTATGGGTATTTCCCGTCACATTGATTTCGCCGACAATGCCATTGGTGCGCGCTTCGGTGTTGTGGTCGTCACCAAATACGGCCCAGGCGGGCGAGGCCGTCCATAGACACACGAAGGTGGTGAGGATGAGTGAGAATAGCCGTTGGGAGGTTGTTGCCGCCACGTGTGCTCTCGTTGGAATAGGGTGCAAAACAGGACCGGACATGCGAGCTATTATGCCCGATTGTGTCGGGATGTAAAGACCTTCAATGAGCGCCGACCGGCACACTGGATTGGGGCACGACGGTTGGCTCAGGTGAGGGAACACGCGTGCAACGTAATCCACATGCTTCGAGGGATTGGTTCATCACATCGAGAGATGTGTTGTCGCGCTCCAAAACGCCGTGCACAATTTGTTCGATCAGATTCACGGTGAATTTGGCATCGGGCGTTGCTTGCCCCATCAAGAAGGTTTCAAAGAACACGGATGGGCGTTCAATTCGCAGCGCGCAGTCGGCCACCGGTTCGTCAAATGCGACAAACACCAGTTGGTCGTCTGGGTGGACCTGGTCTTCTTTTTTGCCGACATCAATATAGTGGGCGCCGTCCAGATAGACTGCTTTCAGCTTTCCCCGGCTCATCAGAAAGGCCATTTGGTCCGGCTTGAGAACGATCGACATCTTTTGGCCGCGCATCGATTGCAAATCCAGCGGGCCTTGAATTCGGCCGGCGCTGGCGTCGATGCTCCACTCCAGGGCTTGGCCTTCATTGACGACCGCCGTCCATTGGCGTCCGTTGGATAGGCCTTTATCGGTGAGGTAGTCGCTTTTCATTTTAGTTCTCCTTGCGGGCGAATTCTGATTCCCAGCCAAGGCCGAGCAGGTAATTGCGTTCTTCCGTCATGTCGCTGAAATCGGCCAAACCGCGCGAAAGACGACGCGCTTCAGTTGCGAACCAACTGGCCGCTGGCACGTCAGACTCGAGTTCCCGCACCAAACTCATGGCGTCTTCGATCAGCAAAATGAGCCGCGTATCCAAGAGTTCAAGTTCGTTGATGGTCGCTTCGCAGTCGCCTACCAAACAGACCAGTCCTTCGCGATCAAGCCGGCGAAAAATAGCCCCGATGCGTTCAATCAAAGCATCGATGGTTTGTTCCATGTCACCGCTTAAAATTTGCGACTTTTTTTCGGCGATGGCCAACAGGTGGTGACCACATTCTTTGAGCAGGTTGCCCATAGCTCGGCGAAAAACGCGCTCGGCCTCGGCGGACTCAGCGGAGGTGCGATAGGTCGTGTACACCGGCATCTTGGCCATCAGGGTTGTCATCTCATTGAAACTGATACTGGCTGCCATCATAATGATATCTCCAAAGTTATCTTGGGTTTGTCTGGAGCCTGGACATTATATGACGCTGTCGTTCTGATTCGACCTTGCGCCTTGCCCGATTGAACGGCTCATATGCCTAATAACGGCAAGGAGCGTTCCACCCTTATAGGGAACTTTTGTCCGCTTGCACGTGGCTGTGAAATTCTTTGTGAATAAATGAGTTAGGGACAGCGGCAGATGTTGCCGCCAGGCAGTTGAGGCAGAATGAAAGGTCGCCAACTTTTTGGGGTCGGCATTCCGCAAGTCGACCTGATCATGGTGCAAAATTTGGCAGGCGTTTAGACCGGTGGAGCCCAGTGTTCCACGGGATTCGACAAGGTGCCAATGCCTTCGACTTCTACCTCGACCACATCGCCGGGTTTCAAAAAAACTTTCGGGTCCCTAAACACTCCGACGCCGCCAGGCGTGCCGGTTGAAATGATGTCTCCCGGCAAGAGCGTCATGTTGCGACTGGCATGAGCAATCAGCTCATCGATGGGAAAGATCAGCTGGTTCGTATTGCTGCTTTGCATCAGTTCGCCATTCCAGTGGCAGGTGACGCTGAGCCCGTGACCAAACTCGGGCAATTCGTCGGGTGTGACGAGCCATGGTCCACAGGGGCCGCCCGTGTCGATGCTCTTGCCACGGAAGTATTGTTTGTCGGCGTATTGCGCCTCGCGGTCGCTGACATCGTTAAAGCAAGTGTAGCCGGCGATGTGCGCGGCGGCGTCGGCCCGCTTGATGGCGCGACCGGCTTTTCCGATCACCACCGCCAGTTCGGCCTCGGCGTCGACCTGGGTCAACTCGGCGCTGATTTGAATGGGCCGCTGGCAGGCCTGCAAACAAGAGGGCGCTTTGCTAAAAAGCATGGGTTGCTTGGGCAAGGGGCGGTTTTGTTCTTCAGCATGGTCGCGGTAATTCAAGCCGACACAGATAATTTTTGAAGGCGTGGTGATCGGTGGCAGCAAGCGCGCGTTACCAGCGCCGCCGAATTCAAAAAAGGGTGCGGGCAGTTGCT
>JBLIOK010000061.1:0-11040 GCA_047639735.1 Candidatus Krumholzibacteriia bacterium
GACGGACCAACGCCCCAGCTGGATTCATAGACAGGGAAATACTCGCCATAAATCCATTGCTGGAAAAACGCGGTTAAGTCGCGGCCACTGACAGCCTCCATAGCTGCCTGCAAGTCCTCGGTCGTCGCTGTGCTGTACAAATGGTTGGCGCGGTAAAGTTCCAAGCCAGTAAAAAAGTCGGTGTCACCCACCACACCTCGCAGCATGTGCACAATCCAACTGCCTTTATTGTAAGTCAGATTGGAATCGAAAATGTTTTCCGTCAGTGGATTCTCAATGAAGATCGTGCCCGGACCATAAAACGAAGCCGCTGCCATATACGTTTGATAGGTGGCGACACCGTAGGTTTGCTCTGCCCAGTAAGCTTCGCTCCAGGTGGCAAATCCTTCGTTCAACCAGATGTGACCAAAGTCTTCACAAGTGACCATGTCACCCCACCACTGATGACCCAATTCGTGGCTGATCAGATCTTCGCTCCAACCGCCCATGCTGGAGATCGTTTGGTGCTCCATGCCACCGCCCCACACAAATTCGGCGTGGCCGTACTTCTCATTGACGAAGGGATATTCGCCAAACCCGCCGGCAAAGACTTCGATCATGGGCACGGTCAAAGCGTAGGTAGGCTGCACGGTGGTGAAGTGATCAGGATAAACGTAGAATTGCACCTCCATCTGGTCGCCGCCGGCTAAGGGCGTGTACCAGTCGGAGTAAGTTTGATAAGGGTAAATTGCCAAAGAGACGAGATAGGTTGCCGTGGCATAGTTGGTGTGCCACACAAAAGTGCGCGTGGCCCCATTGTCGACGTCAGACAACATCAAGCCGTTGCTCGCCACGATCAAATTGTCAGGCACTTCGACGGTGATAGTCACCGAATCGGCCTTGTCGGAATTCAAGTCTTTGCACGGCCACCAATTACGAGCTCCAAAAGGCTCACTCAAGGTCCAGATCATGTTTTCGCCAGCGTGGCTACTCCATCCAAAAGATCCACCGCTGGGGTTGCCCGTGTAGGTGACCGCCACCGCTACCGTTTCGCCATTCGTATAAGCGCGATCCAGGTTCACCGTCAACACGCTGCCTGATCGCGAGAACGTAGCCGCCACGCCGCCAGACTGTACCCCGCTCACCGTCATCCCTGCCGACAAATCCAAGTCCAAAGTGCTGATGGAAGCGCCAGTCACTTCGGCGGTCGTGGTCACCGTGCCGCTCAGGTTTGAGGTCGACGGGCTAACCACCAGATTCAGATCGTAGTGGTGGACATCATAAAGGGCCTGATTCGCCGTCATTTTGGCTTCGGCTGCTAGCATCCCCTTAGCCATGCGTTCCTTACTCAGAGCCTCTTCCGCACGATGATCCAAGTTAAGTGGGCTCTCGTCACTATTTGCCAGCGCCCAACCGGCGCCAAAAGCAAACACAACCAAGAAAGCGGCCAAGACAGGCACTCGATGGCGAAAAGACATGGATATTCCTCAAATTAGAGCGATTTGTTGGCAGGCGCCCCCACTTGCCAGACACGGGAATGAGCATTCTTGATCTTATTATACTGCAAGCTAGATAAGGAAATCAATGATTGTCACGATATTAGCCGCGAAAGCACCGCTGCTTAATTGAAATACCAGGCCAAAGTGGCCGTGACAGGCGTAAACCAGCCCGATTCGTAGATATCTTTATTAATAGAGAGATAATTAAAACCCCAGCCCAATCCTGCTGCCACATCATTTGTGACCCGAAATTCGTAGCCAATGGCAGCTAACAAGCCCAGTCCAGATTCGTCTTTGCGCAAACCTTCTTCCTGGAGTTGGTCAAAAAGTTCGACTGCTGCCACACTCGCCCAACCCAACCCCACACCACCACGCATATAAAACCCACCGCTGGCACGCTCTGGATTGCCCGGATACCAGGTTCCCGCCACCATAATCTGTTGCAGACTGCTGCGTATTTTCAAATCGGCGTCGCCGCCTTCAAGCATCCAGCCACTGTATTCAACCCCAAGGGCCACTTTTTTCCCGACCATATGCCCGAGGCGCATTTGTGGGGTAGCCCCGCCTTCGCCAGTGCCTTCAGACTCGTTGGCCAAGGTCACTCGGCCCGCGCTGTAGCCATAGGACACGCCAAATTGCCAACCCTCCCGCACATGCGGGCTGCCTGCATAGCTGGTTGTCGGCAACGCCGCAACGGCGATTGCCAAGACAATCAACACAATCTGGATTCGGATACTGATTTGATTCTTCATGAAAGGATACTAGCCCACAATTTATATTGATGCAACAGGCCTTATGAACGTACTATGCCGCTTGATGAGAATGATCACGGAACTCTAAATTTTGTTGCTGGGAAAGAGGCCAATGATTTTTCGCCTTGTGACCACACGTATCCTGCTGGCTGCGATTTTCTTAATATTCGCTTCCGCGGCCTGGGCCGATTTACCGGACGATGACCATGCGGTCTCGTTACAGCTCTTTCATCCTTTGGCAACTCCAGGCGACCCGGCAGCGTCAGCTTCCGTGCGGTTGTCGCTGCTGTTTGCTCGATCCCATTCGATCACTGCGGTCGACCTTAACGCTGGTGTTGCCATCAACAGTGGCCACACGCGCGGCCTGCAAATGACAGGCCTCTACAACCAGGTTGGCGGACGATTCCAAGGCCTTGGCTTCACGGGCGGCGTGCAACACTTGCGCACCAATGGGTCAGGGCTTCTTTTTAGTGGCGGTGTCAATCATATCGAAGGCAGCTTCAACGGCTTCCAAATGGCGGGCCTGCTGAACCACACCAGCTCAGGTTTTGCGGGTGGCCAAATCAGTGGAGTTGCCAACCTCAATGACGGCGCCGGATCATTTCTGCAACTGGCCTCGGTGGCCAATGTGAATGCCGGACCCTTCGGTGGTTTTCAAATATCAGCGTTTCTCAACGCTTCCTTGCAAGTCAGTTCCGGAGCTCAACTCGCTCTCTTCAACTTTGCTGATGTCATGCATGGATTTCAGTTTGGCGTCATCAACTTGACGCGCGTTTTTAATGGTGTGCAAGTAGGCGTGGTGAACTTCAGTCGTGAAAACAACGGCACGCCCATTGGCCTGGTGAACTTGTCCGACGGTAACCGCCGCGAATGGCTTTTTTCGGCCAATACACTTTCCTTGGCAAACGTTGGTTTCCGCTCAGTGGTTAATGGCTGGACGTCGGTGGTTTCATTCGGCGCGGGCGACAACAAGGGCGATGTCAAAGAGTCGTACTTTGCAAGCTGGCACTACGGACACCAAATTATCGAACGCAGCAAATGGAGCTTGGCTCTCGACGCGGGGTTTGTTCACATCATCCCCACCAAATCAGAAAACCCTCTCGATAATGACAGCTTGCATTACGCTTTGGAAGCTCGCCTACTCGGCGACTGGCATCTCAGCGAAAGCGTCGGCGTTTTTGCCACGGCCGGCCTCAGTTCGGTCTATGACCACTACAGTACTAACGCCCCCAAACAAACAGACGCCCTCTTTGCGGGCGGGATCGTGCTGAAATGATGCGCAACTCGAACTTTGCCAGAACCGCCTCGCTAGTCGCTTTCGTCGCTTGTTTGAGCCTGGCTGTTTGGGGTATCACACCTTGGGGTATCACACCTGCGCTAGCCCAGTCAGCTCCAGATACTCAGACCGATGCCGAGCCGATCGCTTGGCAAGAATCGTCAGCGATGACGGATACTTTCATTGTTAAGAAGAACTTTTGGCGCACGGCCGCTGAAGTGATCGGCCTCAACACCATGATCTGGACCTATGACCGCTACATTCGGGAAGGCGGCACCAACCCAGGCTTTCGTATCGGGTTCAATTCGTGGGAAGAGAACCTAAAAAACGGCTACGAGTGGGATGACAACAATTTTTCAACCAACCAGATCGACCACCCTTTTCACGGTAGCCTCTATTTCAATGCTGCTAGAAGTAACGGTTACTCATTTTGGGAATCGGTGCCCTTTACCTTTGTCGGTAGCTTCACTTGGGAGTACTTCTACGAGGTCCACCACCCCTCAATGAATGATTGGATCGCCACCAGTGTTGGGGGCGTCACTTTGGGTGAAGTGCAGAACCGATTGTCTGCGACAATACGTGACAACACAGCACGCGGCAGTAGCCGTACTTGGCGCGAGATTGGCGCCCTGTTCGTCAACCCCATGGGCGGATTGAATCGGATCATTGATGGAGACTGGAATCGCGTCTATGAGAACCCTACCGACCGCTACCCCAATAGCTATCGCTCGACGATGAACTTCGGTGCGCGCAAAAGAGCCGACGAACACCTCTTTGCTTCCAATGACACCACGGGCGCCTTCGTCGAATTCGACTTCGATTTTGGCGACCCCTTCTATGGCGACATGGAAAAACCATTTGATCATTTCGACTTTGGTCTACAGTTGAATTTCAAAGATGAAAAACTGATTGGCCGGGCGCAGATCAACGGTATGCTAGGAGGCACCGTGATATCCGAGTCAGATGACATCACTCACATTATCGGTGGCTTCTTGCACTACGATTACGTGAACAATTCAAATGTAAAATACGGAGCTCAAAGTGTTGGGGCTGGGCTGCTCTCGCGCTACAAAACATCGCACGGGTTGGAAATCAAAACTGAATTGCACACCAACGTCATTTTGGTTGGCGCCAGCTTATCGGACTACGAAACATTCACCGGCCGAGAATATGATTATGGTCCTGGGTTCAGCGCCGAGTTCGCCGCAGAATTTGGCGCAAACGGCTGGCACTTTTTACGCTTTAGCCACGAGCAGATGTTCATCCACACGGTCAACGGCACCGATGCCGACCACTTCCTTGGCATCACCACCGCTGCCTTGACCGTGCCCATCTCAAGCACATATGGTGCTGGCCTCGAATATGTTTTGTACACATCTGAAAAACAATACGACAAATTTGAAAACACATCGAGTCGGGCGCCTCAAATCCGGCTCTATGGAACAATCCTCATCAGATAGACAAAAAAAGCACCGCCAGGTTTAGAGTCATCATAATCGCCGGGGCTGATAATCGGCGATGATGATAATTCCTAAATTCCAGCGGCACACTCGATAAACAACACTATCGTTTTTGGGGTCTTCAGACCTGTGCGAGGTCTCGGTTTCGCCCGGCCTTGAGTAAACTGGCGGCGCGATGATCGACCTGGAGCAAAGCCTTCATCAATTCTGGCAATCCGATCTGGCCTTCGCGGGTTTCGTATTCACTGGTGCGTGAATAACCGGCGGCCCGCAAAAGCAATTGTTGCATTTTGAAACCGTGAGTCGCGCATTCGCTGCAGGCTTCACTTTCTGCTTTGGCATCGGTCGGCAATCGGTTCAGATCCCGTTCCACTTGGTAACGAAGCTTGGCTTGTTGGTTGTCGTCGATGCCGTTGTGCAGCGCATCGAGGCCTACTCTTCCGGTTGCAGCCCACAAGAGATGCAGCGGATGCACTTCGCTATGATTCATTTTTTCAGCTTTGGCCGTCGCATCTCGCAAGACTTCCACCGCTGTTTTTGTCCAAATCAACATGTTAGTCCTCCTTTTATTGAAATTGTACGCTCCGGGCCCTGGTCGGGGAGAGTTTCCATACTCACGCTGTAGTGCTTCCATGGTGCGCACAAGACCCGGCGCGCTTTCAGATGTCTGCCTCAGTTGTCGTCCTCGCCTACCCTATTGCAGTTGGTGTGCCACACTGTTGCGGAATCACGCAGGCATCGATAACTGCTTTGATAGCAATCAACAAATCGTTTTGACATTATGTCACAGGGTGTAAAATACTGTATACAGTTGGAATTGACGGCGAGGACGGTGGCGTGATAAAATTCGGTATCGTGTTGCAGGATAGTTAAATGAATGAGTATTCAGTTCAGGCTGCCCTCAAATGGCGCAGGTCCCATTTCCCGATTCAGGACGATTTCACCCTTAAAGTTATGTCCGTTTGGAAAAATCGAGAATCAGAACCCAGATATTAGAGGTCTGACTTGTATTTTAGTTGTTTGGGAACGGTTTGGTGTCCCCATTCGAGGAAACATACTCTCGTGGGCACACAATCAGGCTGTAGGAGGAGCCTTGCAGGGAGTGCTCTGGAGGGCTTTTGGCGTCAATTCCGTCAAATCAACCAGCGTGCCCTCCGTGTTAACCGCAGGGCAATCGCCGGATGAGGCGCAGGACGAACAGCCGCCCACCTTCTTCACCGAGCGGTAAGCAGACGTTACGGCCCAGGACAAGGTCCCTAGTCCCACAACCGCCATGACAATGGATTCCAAGTTTACAATCATTGTACTCCTCCAAATCCGAGCAATAGACCGCCCTGATAAACAGCAACAGTCAATACCCAAGCAAAACCTGTTAGTCCGAAGACCTGAGCGAGGGCCCATCTCACCGAGCCTGCCTCTTGGCGCGTGATGGCGAAGGTGGCGATACACGGCGTGGAAATCAGAGCGAATATCATGATACAGAGCCCAACCAGTGAAGAGTACCGACCACGTAGGCGCTGTCGCAGGTCTTCATTGGTTTCGTCGGCTTCCCCAACGGCAAAGACGATGCCCATTTGGGCCACAAAGACCTCTTTTGCCGCAGTGGCACCCACGAGGGCGGTGCCAATGCGCCAATCAAAGCCCATTGGCTTGATGATCGGAACCAAAGCATGGCCAACGCGGCCAGCGATGGAATACGAAAGCTCAGCCGCCTGACGTTCATCAGCGTCCGTAATTTGGTCAAAAGGAACAGCCAGGGCACTGGTTGGACCGTCAAAATCGGCCGGAGCGATGTAATCAGCTGGTGGTTTTGGGAAATAGGTCAAAAACCACAACAGAATCGACGCCCCCAGAATAACGGTACCAGCTTTCTTGAGGTACATCTGAGCCCGTGTCCACATCTGCACCAAAAGACTGCCGAGGGTTGGCATATGATAGGGGGGCAACTCCATCAAGAACGGCGTGGTTTCGCCGCGGAACATTGTCGACCGCAAAAGCAAGGCGCCGCCTAAGGCCAATACGATGCCCAAGACATAGATCAACCACAGGGCCGGGCCTTGCCACTTGGGCGCAAAAAAGGCGGGGATCAACAGAGCATAAATGGGCAGACGCGCACCGCAACTCATCAGGGGTAAAACCATCATCGTGATCAACCGGTCACGGCGCGACTCTAAAGTTCGGGTAGCCATGATTGCAGGTATTGTGCAGCCGAAACCGATCAGCAGCGGAATGAAACTTTTGCCGTGCAAGCCAACGCGGGACATAAATCGGTCCATAACGAACGCAGCGCGGGCCATATATCCAGTGCCTTCAAGGATGGCGATAGCCATAAACAAGAGCACGATATTCGGCAGAAAAACGAGCACACCGCCCACACCCCCGATAATGCCATCGATAATCAAGGAGCGCAGATGGACCGCTGCGCCGTCTGGCCAGGCGTTGGTGAGACCTTGCGAAAAGATGCCTATGCCCTGATCGATGAGGTCCATCAACGGGTTGCCCACCGTAAAGGTCAGGGTAAAGACGAGAAACATCAGGCCCAGAAAAATAGGGATACCCCAGAAGGGGTGCATGGCCACGCGGTCGATCTTGTCGCTGACGGTGCCGCCGCTTTGAGCGGGCTTTTCGTACACCAAATCACAGATTTGGCCGATAAAGGCATAGCGCAGCAGGGCCAATTGAGTATCAGCATCATCGGCATCGCTACTGAGGCCATAGCCTGACACCGCCTTTTGGGTCGCCATAGGCAAAGTTCCGAGCACCTTGGTATCGCCTTCAAGTATCTTGAGGGCCAACCAGCGCTGATGCGTGTTCTGAGGCAGATGTGCGGAAACTTCGTCGATTTGGGACTCGATTTCGGGGCCATAGTTGACGCGTTTCATCGCGCCAGGATCATGAAGGCCTCCGCTCTCGACGACTTGTGTGACCGCCGCCAGGATGCTCTCCATACCCTCATTGCGATTGCCAACGGCGGTGACGACCGGCACACCGAGCAATTCGGACAGTTGTTCGGTGTCGATGCGTTGACCGCGGCTTTCGGCCACATCAGCCATATTCAGCACGAGTATCAGGGGGCACCCGATTTCCAGGAGCTCAGTAGTGAAGAAGAGATTGCGTTCCAAACTGGAGGCGTCGAGCACATTCACCACGACATCGGGTTTTTCGTTGAGCAGGAATTCGCGGGTAACAATTTCTTCTTCGGAGTAAGCAGTGAGGCTGTAGGTGCCTGGTAGGTCAACTAAACTCAGAGACAGCCCGCCGTACTGAACCGTTCCTTCCTTACGTTCAACGGTTACACCAGGGTAGTTGCCGACTTTTTGGTGGGCACCCGTGATATTGTTGAAGATCGTTGTCTTGCCCGAATTCGGGTTGCCGGCCACGGCGACGCGGATAACTTCAGCGGCTGTTTTTGTCACGACTAAAACTCCTGGCAAAAAAAGAGCCCTTCGGCTCTTTACATATCTACAGCCATTTTGGCGGCCATTCCGCGTCCAATAACAATCCGGCTACCCCGGACAGCCACCACAAAAGGACCGTGACCCGAATTTTGGACCACCTCGAGCTCAGTTCCCGGCAACAATCCTAAAGCCGCCAAACGGCCGCGAAGCGCCCGCCCGCCCTCAATAGAGCGCAAGATAGCGCGCTTACCTTCGGTGATCATAGTTAATGGCATCTGATTAACTCTCCGAGGATTTGAGTTGAGCCAAATCAGCGGTAGTGACGCAAGCGTCACGGCCGCAACTCTCTACGGAATCTGAGCCGCAGAAAAAGCCCTTGTCATCGTCCCACTGGACGCCTTTCATCGGGCAATTTTCAAAATACTCGACAAATTTCACAAAACGGTCAAAAACGGTTGGGCTGATAACGTGCTCAATACGGCAGGCGCCTTCGTCAGCCTCGTCTGCGGGCAATCCGAACACATTTTCCAGGAAAGCCGCTAATGTCTTGTGGCGATAAACCACGTCCAAAGCGATGTCTTTGCCGGCCTCGGTGAGGGTAATCACGTCATAGGGGGCATAATTAATCAGTTCTTTTTCCGACAATGACCGCAAAGCCTGGGTCACCGAAGAGTTATGCACGCCGAGGGCCATCACGATATCTTTGGCCCGCGCTGCCCCTTTGGCCTCTACCGTGTGGTAAATAGCTTCGAGGTAATCTTCAAGGCTTGCACTGACTTTCATGATCTTCCCTCCTTCGAATTCGGCGTTTTCGCACGTTTCGCGGACAGGTGTTTACTATCGGCAGTAATCTTTTTGTCAGGACAAAAATAATCCAATTTGGGCCGATGTAAAGGGTGAAAAAGAAAATTTATTGTCCCTGCAACCCTTGCCCCCATTTCCGTGTCATAGTGGTGTCGGAGATGCGCACCTGAAACCGATTGCTGGAGACCAAGAGCTTGACTGAAAACGACTTAATCAAAAGCGTGCTCGCTGGAGACACGAATGCCGAACGGCAGCTGTATGAAGCCCACGTTGACCGTGTGTTTCGTCTGGCCTACCGGATGACCGGCGACGCGACTCAAGCGGAGGACCTGACTCAAGACACGTTTATCAGAGCTTTTGATCGTTTGGACGGCTATCGCGGCGAAAGCGCCTTTGCTGGCTGGCTGCACCGGGTGGCCACTTCGATCATTCTAACGGCGCTGCAAAAACGCAAACGACTGCAGAGTGTGGAGTCTTTGCGAGAGGACATGGCCGACCTGCCAAGGGAGGGAAAAGCGGAGGATCCAGACCTTCGCCGGACTATCGACCGAGCGGTATCGGGTTTGGAGGACAACCAGCGACTGGTTTTTGTCATGCACGAGATGGAGGGCTACTCGCATCAGGAAATCGCGGCGGCCATGGGAACTCCCGTGGGCACAGCCAAAGCCAGGCTCTCGCGAGCAAGGCAGAAACTGCGCGACATCCTGAGTGGCCCTGATTTGAATTTGGAAATGGAATAGGAAAGATCATGAGCGATTCATTTGACGACAAAAAATGGGGCGATGCCGTACGCGGTCTCAATGAACCCCCCGCGGTGCCGCGCGACAAGATGTGGCAAGCGATTGACGACGCACGACGTGACAAACGTCAAGAGCGCCCTCAAGTGCTTGCCATGCCCACGGTCGCGCAGTCTCGCGGGAGGTTCTCTGGGGCCTGGCGGATTGTAGCTGGCTTAGCTGCTGTGTTAGTGATTGGCGTGGCCGTTGGCCGCATGACCGTGACACCCAATGCGCCGATGATTGCCGAAGAAGTGACTGAAGATGTGCCGTCGGGAAACCATACGGTGCGCAAAAAAATAAACCGACTGGCCACAGTGGACCTTTTTGGCCGAGCTGATTTTTTGCTCACCGACTTCAAGGTTCAGTCGTGTGCGCAACAGGCTACCAGCCCCTCTCCCGCATGGGCGGCTGGCATGTTGTTGCAGACCCGATTGCTGATGGACACGTCGGTTGGAAGTGACCCCGAAATGAAAAAATTGCTCGATGAACTGGAATTAGTACTGGCGCAAATCGTCGGCCTTTCCCGTGAAAATTGCGCACAAGACATGGCCTGGATTCAAAAAGGCCTGCAAGAAAACTCGACCCTTGAACGTTTGCGCTTGGTGTCTGATGACGGCCCGCGACGTGCACTTTAGGAAGGACAGATCATGAACATCCGGAAAACATTTGGCATCGGTTTGATCATCATTGTTTTGGCTACGGCGGGATACGCTTTGGCTGAAACTGACATTGATCGACAAATGCAAGAGGCTCGCGCTGCCCTGAACCGTGCGCAATATGAACTAGCGGCCGAACAAATGCGCGCGTTGTCAGTGCAACGAGAACAGCTTGAGGTTGCCGGCAACGCCTTGTATTGGGAGGCCTTTGCGCGATACCGCATGAACAAAACCAAAGAGTTGGAAACCGCCATCAAGTTGTTGCAGCAGCAGCAGAAAGAATTTCAAAACGCTGACACCGCACAAGATGGCGAAGTGTTGCTCACTCGATTATACGCTGAGATGGCCGCGCGCGGAGAGATCGGAGCGATCACTGAAATCGAGCGCATTTCTTCAGAGGAACAACAACGCGAAGAAACACGCATCCAGGCTCTGCA
>JBLIOK010000062.1:0-10922 GCA_047639735.1 Candidatus Krumholzibacteriia bacterium
CAAATGACTGCCGGCAGCTTCATGTACATCGGGCCCCAAGGTATTGTCCACGGCACGACCATCACCATCTTGGGCGCAGCCCGCATCTATTTTTCCGAAGGCAGCGACCAAGAAAACTTGTTGGCCGGCAAGGTGTATGTTTCAAGCGGACTCGGCGGCATGAGCGGCGCTCAAGGCAAGGCCGCAGTCATCGCCGGGTGCATCGGGGTCTTGGCCGAGATCAATCCCGACGCGGTACAGAAACGCTACGAACAGGGTTGGATTGACGAATTTTTTACCGACTTACCAACCTTGTGCGATCGCATCCGGCAGGCCAAAGCTAACCAAGAAGCCGTTGCCTTAGCCTATCAAGGCAACGTGGTCGACCTTTGGGAAGCGTTGGCTGCCAGCGACATCGTGGTCGAACTTGGCAGCGACCAAACGAGTTTGCATATCCCCTACACCGGCGGCTACTACCCCGTTGGCATGACCTACGAGCAAAGCAACGAAATGATGGCCAGTGATCCCAGCGCTTTTAAGGCAGAGGTCCAAACTACCCTATTGCGCCATCTCGCCGCTGTTGAAAAATGTATGGCCCAAGGCACTCGTTTTTGGGACTACGGCAACGCCTTCTTGCTCGAATGCAGCCGCGCTGGCGCTGACATCGCTCTGCCCGATGGTCGCTTTAAGTACCCTAGTTACGTGGAAAATATTATGGGACCATTGTGCTTTGACTACGGCTTTGGGCCTTTCCGCTGGGTATGCACCAGCGGAGACCCAACGGACCTAGCCGTCACAGATCGCATTGCAGCCCAGGTGATCGAAAAATTGGCCGCCGCCGCACCACCAGAAATACAGGCTCAATACCAAGACAACCTGCGCTGGATCCAGCAGGCTGGAGCCAACGAAATGGTCGTTGGCAGCCAGGCTCGTATTTTGTACAGCGATGCCGAAGGCAGGCGTGCCATCGCAGCCGCCTTCAACGACGCCATCGCCAGCGGTGAAATTTCGGCACCGGTTGTTCTAGGCCGTGATCACCACGATGTTTCTGGCACCGACAGCCCCTTCCGCGAAACCAGCAACATCAGTGACGGTTCTATGTTTTGCGCCGACATGTCAGTACAAAACATGGTCGGCGACGGATTTCGCGGCGCCACCTGGATCAGCCTGCACAACGGCGGAGGCGTCGGCTGGGGCGAAGTGATCAACGGTGGCTTTGGCATGCTGCTCGACGGCAGTGACGACAGTCGCAGGCGCTTGACCTCGCTCTTGCACTGGGATGTGAACAACGGCATCGCACGCCGGGCCTGGGCACGAAATCCTGGCGCCGAGTTTGCCATCCGGCGCGCCATGGAGAACGAACCACGACTCAAAGTGACTTTACCTGAACACGCCGACGACACCATCATCGACGGCGCCATCAGTCAACAATTTAAAACCTAAGGGCGGAGTAATCATGAGCGAAGCAGAACCCCAAAAAGCCGAAAAACTTTCCCGCCCCGGAGTGGCGGCTTTGGACGAAATTCTGGGCGTGGCCTTTCCCGTTTTGGACGATGGTCTGATCCGAGTCGTTGACTACATGGGTGACGATGCGGCGGTCGTGCAAGCGGCGCGGGTCTCATATGGCGCCGGCACCAAAGCCACCAGCGACGACCGCGGATTGATCCGGTACCTGCTGCGCCATCGCCACACCACACCCTTTGAAATGTGCTCGTTGAAGCTACATGTGCGAGTTCCCATGGACGCTTGGCGGCAATGGATAAGGCACCGCACCGCTTCGGTGAACGAAACCAGCACACGCTATTCCATTGCGATCGATGGCACCCAAAAAACAGCACCGGATGAGTGGCGGCTACAATCCAAGAACAATAAACAAGGCAGCGCAGGCTGGCTGGATGAAGTCGCTGGTGCGGAATTGACACGCCAAGAAGCCGAATTCCACAACAGCGCCCGTGCCCTGTACGACACGCGTCTGGAGCAAGGCATCGCCCGTGAGCAAGCTCGAAAAGACCTGCCCTTAGGCACATACACCGAAGCCTACTGGAAGATGGATTTGCACAACGTCCTGCACTTCCTGTCCTTGCGTATGGACAGTCATGCACAAAAAGAGATCCGCGATTACGCCACTATTATTGGCGAAGAGATCGTCTCGCGTTGGGTGCCCTTGACTTGGGAAGCATTCCAAGACTACCGCACCGGCGGGTTGTATTTCTCGCGGGTCGAGTCCGAGATCTTGGCGGCCATTGGCGCCAAAAACAATGAACAAGCAACGGCCATTGCTCGCGAAGCCGGCTGGCTAAAAATCGGTAAAAAGGGCACGGTATTGCGCCACCGTGAACGCATTGAATTTGAAGCTAAGTTGGCGGGATTGAATCTGGATACGCCATGGGCAGACGAAGTCTAAAAGCAAAGGACAAGATTATGGCTAAGAATGCTGATTGGTATTACCACCGCGGTGGCTGAACGAGCTGCACGCGATCGCAGGAGTTTCTTGCGAAAAATGAAGTGAACATCAAGGAAAAGACCAACGCGAGCACCAAACTCGGGGCCGACAAGGCGAAAGAGTTGATCAAAAGCGCCAGTAAGATCATCGTCATGCGAGGCAAAAAGGTAACCGCGTTTGACATCAAGAAAGACAAGCCCGTCGAGGCTGAACTGCTGGCCGTCATGTTGGGCACAACGGGGAATTTACGGGCGCCGACAGTTGTGCAAGGCAAGACGCTTTTAGTCGGGTTCAACGCGGAAATCTATAGCGATACATTTAGCTGATTGATCGCTCAAAGCCCGCCATATTATTTCACCAGTATCATTTTCTTCAACAGCGTTCCTGATCCGGTTTGCAACCGTGACAGATAGACACCGGCGGCCACGCTTCGGCCTTGCTCATCGGCCCCGCGCCAAGTCACACGGTGATCGCCTGCGCTCATCGTTTCGTTCTGTAAAGTTGCGACCAGGCGTCCCCTCGTGTCGAATACCTGCAAGTTCACATGGCCAGAGACCGGCAATCGGAAATGGATTTCGGTCAGAGGATTAAAGGGGTTCGGAGCGACGCTCATCGAGAGGCGCACAGGTTGCACAACCACGTTTTCGAGAGCAAAGTCATCGTCATTAAGACTAGCTACCGGCGAAGCGACATCCCCCGAAATCGGGTTAACCAACACGATCGAACCATCCACCGCTAGCGACGGCAATCCTGAGGACGACCCCTGGCTGGGCTCGATCCAAAAATAGGCGGGCGAATTGTCCGTTACCGAAACTCGCAGTTTTGCGAGGTGCAATCGGCGATCAACCCTTGCGGTCTGCGGCGGGAAGAATGCAGCGATAAATTCACCGCCATCTCTGAGATTCAATCCGTCACCGATGATTTCTTGTTTGTGAATAATAATATTGTCACTGACGCGGATGTTCACATCAAAGCCATCTACCGCATATTCAGATGGCGAGCCGTCAAGAGTGACGTACACATCGACTTGTTCACCGAGGCCGGCCTTGCGATTGCGTATCGTGCCTGCGGCGTCAAAGACAACGCCGAGAGTTCCCTCGGTTCCGCGATTGGACTTCGAAGCAACAGCTGACGGTACGCCCGGACACAACGTTCCAAACCCTTGACTCAAAATGATCAAATCCGAAAGATTGATTTCGCCATCCCAGCGATAATCGACGGAGAAATCGTACCCACTCCCTAGAAATATGGACGCAAAGCCTGCGACATCAGTCAGATTGACATCAAGGTCCATTCCCAGATCGGGACTGTGAACAAAATACTCCAAACCAGCCAACCCATTTGCGTAGGTCGTGGTGTTCAATAACGGGTCAATGATATCCACTTGGAACAATTCGCCCGGTGCAGATGAGCCGCCCGCGTGCAATGCACCGCTGATTGTTGTTTGACCAAGACTATTTGTCGGACCATCGGCCACCAACGGGCTACCGGCGCATTGCGCCCAGCCTCCGAATTGCGACCTCACACTGATTTTTTCGGCGGGATAATCTGCGATCGGATCTCCAAAACCATTGGTCAAGGTCACCAGAATTGTCGCGTCTGCCAACAACGGAGCTGCTCCGCCAACGGCAAGATGTTGAACACTCGACAACACATCGCCGCTGCCATCGGGCATCGCCAGTACCGCTACCGGCTCTGAGATGTTTTGTACCGAAGAAACCGTTACGTTGATTTGACTGTACTGTACTGGTCCGGCTGCGTAGTTCTGCACAACCTCTACCACTGGCAAGGCGCGATCATAAACCGCGACCAGGTGCAATTCACCCAACCAAGGGCGATCCCCTGTCATTTCATTGCCGACGCCAAATCGGTAACTGTCGTCCCAGATGGAAACGCCGCCAGGAGTGTCGCCTGATATCTGTTCCACTCCATCTTTATATATCTTGGTCAAGCCACTGGATTCGCGCGTAAACACAACGTGAGAAAGTTGCGTCGTCAGACTACCAGCCGGCGACGACAAATCGGGCGTGCCGTTGAGGTCGGTGGTCGTCGAACGCAATCGCACATTGTAAACGTCATTGGCACCTCCGGACTCGCCTTGTCCCAGAGTAAAATTGCGGGTCGATAAATCGGAGGACAGAGTGACAATACGGGCTGGTCCATTTTGAGTCAGGTTGTTCGGTTTTAGCCAAGCCTCGATCGTGATCTCATCACTGATTTTAACGGCTGAAATAAGTTTGGTAGCCGCACCCGCAGTAGCCACTACAGTCGCGGCATCAATGGCCAACGCGCCTGGCAGCCAAGTCACAGCCCCGAGGTCATCAATGGTGAGGTCAGCCGGGGCCCCCACACCAGACAAATCGGCCACCGTATTGCCATTTTCTTCATCGAAACCATAGAGAACGATTTGACCGTCTGAGACGCGGTCGCCGGGCACCACAACCGTCAACTGGGCAGCAGCGCTTGTTTCGCCACCGTTTGAATTGGCCACCACACATTGATACAGGTCTCCGCTATCGAGGATGGTCAAGGCAGGTGTTGTGTACACGGGATTGGTCGCACCAGGAATATCCACATCGTTTCTTTGCCACTGGTAGGATATTGATACTCCACCAACAGCTGTCATGCTGAATTGCGCGGTTGCTCCTTCAATGACCACCGTATCTTTGGGATCAGTAAGAACCGTCGCTGGCAACACAGCATAGTCAACATACCGCACCAGCATCCCAGGGCCGGGCCACAGGATCTCCACGCCATGATGAGAAGACTCCGAATAAAATTCCACCGTGTTGTTGCCGTTCTGCACATTGTTCAGCGGCACCTCGATTCGGTCAAAGGAGAAGCGATGATCTTCGCCATATACCGGCGTTGTCCAACCGTTCAACCGGGTCCAAAACCCTTCGCCTGATTCAGCCTGGCCGCTGACGCCATTCCAAGTCGCAACATGCAAGCGTGCCGATTCCGCGTTCGCCAAATTGTCTCCGGCTGGGATCACAAATTGATTTGATTTTGTCTGGCCGGAGCTCACCCAATAGTTTTCAGGGGTATTCGTAGACTTGTACATAAGCACATTGATTCCAGGTCGATCGAGCGAGAGCCCATCAACGCGGTCGGTGACATACCACAAGCCATCGCCGCCCTTGATACGGGCCACGACACTCACGCCGCCCGGCGCTTGGTCGGGCACATAGGAGAGGTCCCAAGTTATCCCATAGGGCGCGTTTGTCGCTGTGCCAAGATGACCACGAAGAGTCATCTGTGAGTCGCTACGACGGACTTGATAGGTTCGTTGCCAATCAAGAAAAACACCGTCACCGTCGACATCGAAATCATCGAAATAACCGATGAAATCAATTTTGGTGATGCCTGAAGCGCTGCTGGCATCGGCCGTGAAGTTAACCGATTCACTCATGTCTGAACCAGAGATTGGACTTGTGATCACGCCAGTGGGCGGAGTTTTTTGGGCGGGATCGTAAATGACCCGTAAAACCAAGCCGTACCATCCCCACTGCCCCCAGCCAAAATTGTAGCAATTTTGTCCGCCAGACAGGCCTTCAAAAATGTTAGCCCCTTCGACCAATGAGCTGAGCGGGATCTCGACCTCGGTGATGTACTGATGGGTATAGCACGAGGGGTCGGTCGGTGTGCCTGCAACCGAAGGGATATCAACCCAGATGTTATTATTGAATCGGATTTGCTTGTCGGCGGTGCCAACATGGCCGCCCCAACAATCCATCACTGCTACCGCCTTGATCGCCCCCTGCAGATCCCCAATCATTAATGAAAGCACCGGATTCGGCAAATAGGTGGAAGGGGAGTTGGCAGGATCACCGACATAAGTGGCGTTTGGGTCGGTCACGCGGTAGTCATTATTACTCGTCTGCATGATGCGTGAGTATTCTCGGTACACCAAACCTGGTGCGACTGCTTTTAGCGTGTCGGCAGTCGTGTATTGTGCTTGCACAGGAACAGTGAGCAATAATAGCAGACCGAAAACCTGTAACGTTATGAGCCGCAGCCTCATAATGACCCCTAAATGATTAAACAGTATTCAAGAACCAACCACCGAACATGGTGCTGGCTCACAGTCAATATTGATAATTTTTGATATCTAGTGTTATTCTACCACAAGTTACACAAAAATCATATACGTAATCGTAGGTTACAGCGAGATGTCTGAACGGAATTCCCCAACAACCGAGAGCGCAAATAAAATTAGCTCGCTCTCGTCAACGCCAATTACTCATGATGGTGTCTGTGAAAAACTCATCAAGGCTGCAAACGCAAGACAACCGGCAGGTGATCACTCAAACTGCGGTCATAGATGGACCAACCACCAATCAGATTGTGCAACGGCACCACCTGAACTAGCGAGTCCGAGGCTTCAAAGCCTGCGAATAATTCGTTTGTGATCAGAATGTGGTCGAGATGACTTGGCCAGCCAGGAAATGACCATAAGACATCGTCGTTTTGGGCAATTTCCATATCGACAAAACGGTAGTCACCGGGAGCGTCGATAAAATTCTGGAAGACGTTGGCCGTCGGCGCGTCGCTCAGGCTGTCGTTGAAGTCCCCCACTAAGATGACGGCGCGGTCGGGGTAGTTGGTGCGGATAAAATCATCTAACAAGATGCTGGCGTCGCGGCGACGAACTTCTTCATCGCGGGAATTGTTTTCATCGATAACATTGTCGCCGCAACACTTAAAATGGTTGTTAATAACCACAAAGTTGGTGCCGCGGAAACTTCCCTCAAGAACCAGCGGACTGCGAGGCAGGGCGCTGCCGTATTCGGTCAACACTTCAAACACTGCGGTCACCTGAGTTTCACCCTCGATTGGATACAAGAACGCCAAGTTCAGACCGCCATACGCGCTGGTTGCGCGGTCACCAGTCCAGCCTGGTAGCCCTTCGCGCACGCGGTTGAAATAGGTCAGGCTTTCGATTTCTTGGAGAGCGATAATGTCGACTTGCAGGCCTTCGACGACGTCGATGACGTTGTTGGCCGTCACGGCGCCTTCTTTAGCAAAGTGCTCGATGTTCCAAGTCATGATTTCTAGAGTGGAATCTGAACCCACCCGAGCGCGGGCAAATGGGTTGGTCTCACCGGGGTCGGTGGACGTATCGGTTGAACCACAACCAACCAACAGCAGCGCGGCTATTATCCCGGCGGCGCTTATCAACGTTATTTTGCTTCGCGATTGCACTCTCTGGTCTCCTTGCTGCTGTTCTCAGTTGCTGCTTAAATAATGGACCATGACATCTGAATTATCCAGTTTTTCGCCCTCGATAGCGTGGTACCCTAGGCGCTGCAAATACTTACGATGAGCTTGACCTGCTACCGGAGTCAAAATACGCCCTATGCCGCGAGACCGCCACTCGTCCGCCATTTCAGCCATGAAGAAGTGAGCGCAGCGCATATCGCGATAGCTCGGCAAAACGTAGTCCAGATGCAGCTTAACGTCCTCACCGCTCTGCTCATAGACAACCACACCAGCGGCATTCATGTTCCGCAAAATGAAGGCAATTTTTGGTTCAACCAAGGCACTAAGATCAAAATTCGGAAAGTACTCGCGCATATCAGCTTGGTGAAACTTAAGAAACGCCTCGAGGTACGAATTCTCTGCCCGCCTGATCGGCATCAACGTGAAGTATTCTTGAAGCTTTTTCATACGTGATAAATAGACCACATTGACCACCACAATAAATCCGTTAACAATCATCACCGGATAGGCGCTGACCATCCCCCCGTATATGGCAAAAGCCGCCGCCCCCACCAAGTTGATCCAACGCAACTTCACCAATGAACTCATCATCAATGAAACAGCGACCAGCACCGACGCCACATACCCCAATAATTCAACCGCGCTCATGTCGAAACCACCTCATCGTTGCTCGGCACCTTGATTTGTAAACAGATGAAGAATCCGCCTAGGGCAATCGCCGCCGCTAAGAGAAACACATATTCGTGACCGTATTTCTCCCAAATAAAGCCCGACAAGACCGGCAAACTCATCGCCACCACATGGTCAATGGTGATGCCCATACTGATGGTCGGCGTGATATCGGCGGGGTCCAAAGCGATTTTTTTCAGGTAGGTGGTCCGAGCCACCCGCAAGGCGAACAAGATATGATCCAAAACATACGCGGCATAGAGCACTCGCAAATCCCAGGGCGTGTCAAAAATGTGCGAGGCAAAAGCATAGACCAAGCAGACGACGATCAACATGATCTCATCAACTGCCAGGACGATTCTTTCGCCAACCCAATCGATGACGTCTCCGAGCAAAGGCCGCACCAGCACGCCCAAGGCCGAGGCCACAAAATACAGCAAGGCGATTGTCGAGACAGGGACTTCATGCATAGACACCAAAACCCAAGTGCCGAATACCATAAAGATTTGTTTGCGGATGCCAAACAATGCGCTGATCGCGTAAAAGATTTTGTATTCACTGCGATAAACCAGCCGCCGTGACGGTGCATCTTCTTTACCAACATGCAATTGGGAATACAATACGCCCGCAGCGATGCCACAAAACCCCGCCACCAAGTAGAAAAGGTCGTACCGGTCACCGACAAATTTCGTCAACAACCAGACCATACTAACGCCCAGGATCACCCCGAGATTGCGTGCTCCACCCAACTGCCCTAACCGCCGTCCTTCACCGCCACGCTTGGCAAGCTTCAGCCCGATAGGCCCCTCAACCGCAAAAATAATGTGATCACCCAACGACCAAATGACAACAAAGACAACCAGCAACGCCGTGGTGCTAGACAAATAGGCCAAGCCCCAAACTCCGATTGCCGTGGCTACCATTGCTAGCGCTGCGATGCGACTTTCGCGCAAGCGAGTCAACAGAAACCCCATTACTCCGACAATCAAAAACCCGGGCAACTCGCGGGGAAATTCTAGCCAACCACGATTGCTCGCGTCGAAGCTGTGTTCTGCTGACAGGTAGTTGTTCAAAGTCGACATGATGATGCCAGACACCGCGCCAAAAAAAAGCGTGGCCAGCAACAAACGACGAAAGTCAGCCGAGAGGTTATGCCAGAATTTCAAGAAAGATCCTTAAGGCCAAGTTAATGCCCATCAGTAAGGGAGCGGTTGTACAGCCAAGTCAATTTTGACAGGCGTTCGGCGTCTGCGTTTTCCAGTCCTGCCGAACCTAGGCGCCAGTTCCAATTGCCTGAGCCTTCGCCGGGCAGATTCATGCGGCCCTCGCGCCCGAGGCCCAACACATCTTGCATGGGCGCAACAAATGTGTGCGCCGCTGACATCATGCCCAAACGGATAAGCGTCCAGTGGGGTTCTGTGACCGGGTAGCCAACATATTCGCTGACCATTTGCTGAACATCTTTACTGGCGAGGTGTCGCCACCAGCCAACGGTTGGGTCGTTGTCATGGGTGCCGGTGTACATCACGGCGTGTTCACCGCTGTTGTGGGGCAAGAATGCATTGTCCGGGCCATCCCAGGCAAATTGTAAAATTTTCATGCCCGGTAGGCCCGCTGCCTCGCGCAAGGCTTCGACCTCTGCCGTGATGACGCCCAAGTCTTCGGCGACCAACGGCAACGGACTGGGCAATGCTTGGGCGACACCCTCAAAAAATGCCAACCCAGGCCCGTCAACCCAATTGCCACCGATCGCTGTTTTTTCTGTGGCGGGGATGCTCCAATAAGATTCAAGCCCCCGAAAATGATCGATCCGCAAAAGGTCAACGCCAGACAAAGAACTCTGCAGGCGTTTGATCCACCATGCCAGCAGCTCTGCCTGGCGACTCTGCCACCGGTAGAGCGGGTTACCCCAAAGCTGGCCTGTCTCGCTAAAATAGTCTGGCGGCACTCCGGCCACATGGGTTGGGTCGCCGTTCGAATCCAATTCAAACAAATCTTGGTTCGCCCAAACATCACAGCTGTCGTGTGCCACGAATAAGGGCACATCCCCCAACAACCGAACACCACGTACCGTTGCGTAATCTCGTAACTCTTGCCATTGACGGGCGAACAACCACTGGCGAAATTGGTGCTTGGATATTGTGCCCTTTAAGCGAAGACGAGCCTTGTCCAACTCAGCCGGCGCGCGTTTGACGAACGCGGTTTCCCATTGGGTCCAAGAACGCGATTCATGTTCATCACGCAATGCCATAAACAAGCCAAAATCATCCAGCCATTCTGATTCCTGCGCGCACCAAATCCTGAACAATTCGTTAGCCTCTTCATCAGCGCCAAATCGTTGCCACGCCAAATCCAAGTTACGCGCTTTCCACGTGATCACCGGACCATAGTCCACCCGCTCTTCTGAAAATTCAGGCCGTTCGGCAAGGTCCGCCGCCGTAAGCCAACCGTCCTCCACCAACACGCTCAGACTGATCAACAACGGGTTGCCAGCAAATGCGCTCAGTGTTTGGTAGGGTGAATCGCCAAAACCAGTTGGACCCAAGGGAAGTATTTGCCAAAGACTTTGGCCAGCCTTCGCCAACCAATCTACGAAATCACGAGCTCC
>JBLIOK010000063.1:0-10805 GCA_047639735.1 Candidatus Krumholzibacteriia bacterium
GCGCCAAGGTCACCGATGCCATCAAGGCCAGGCAAGCTAGTGACGTGCAAAAGAATGCCACTCGAACGAGGAAACAATGACGGGTTGGCCTGTGTCCTCAATTGATCAGCCACTCGGCGCTCCTCTTGATTACTGAGTAAAGTTCGCTCAGGAAAGTTTGCTCACCAATTCGGTCAATCTTGGCAATTGGATAGAAGTGGTTTGACCAAGCAGCTGCTGCAAATTATTCAAGCCAGACGGGATGTGATCCAAGAATTTGGTACGGCCTTTCACGTGCCCCAAGTAACTATAAGCACCGAGAGCTTGCATCAGTCTTTGCAGTCCTGCCAAAATTGACATCTGCGCCACGTGATCTGATTTGACCAATGGAGTTTGCGAAGCGAACCGCTGCACAAGCGCTTGCCGCAGAGTCTCTGGCAAGTCGACATAGGGATCCCAGACGAGACTGGCCAAATCGTAGGCAAAAGGCCCTCGCCGCATACCTTGATAGTCAACCAAGCGCACTTTATCGCCTTGCAGGTGAATATTTTGGGATTGAAAGTCACGGTGCATGAGAACTTTTGGCATCTTGTCGACGGCTTTTGCCAGCTCATTAAATTCAGGGGCCAAGGGAGCCGTCAACTCGGGCTCTAGCCCCAAATGCCCTTGTAGAAATTGTTTTTCAAAATAGGAGGATTCGAACAGCAATTGGTCACGACCAAAGACACGATCAAGGGCAGAGGGACAGAGTTCGGCTGCGGATTCTGTGGCGGCTTGCAAGACCAGCAAGTGATCGACTACGGCTTCGTATTTTTTTGTCAGCGAATCAACCGGCAATGATTCATTTTTCGTCAATGCATACAGGCTCTCCGGACCCAAGTCTGCCATGAGAACCGTGCGAGCCTCGTCAGCGCGGGACAAGAATTCCGCCGCGCCTAGCTCCTGGCTGTGCAGAAAGGAACCGATGGTGACAAAGCGTCTGTATTCCTCATCTTCGGGGGGGCTCATCATGGCCACCGCGGACCAATCGCCCTGGCTCAGTCGCCAAAACTTGCGGTCCGAGCCATGACCGGTGATGCGGCTGAGGCCAAATCCATCCACAGTGTTGGCGTCAACTTCAGTGGCCCGCAACCAACGAGACAACGTGCCCAAATCATCCCAGGCCAGCGAAGGCGGTGCAAAGCCCCTGACCAGGCCTGGGCTTTCCTTTAAAATTTCCACAATGGGTGTGATCAAACTCGATTCACCGGCCTCGATATTCTCCAAAAAGGAGGCTTCAAAAACCGCCACTCCCGTATAGGTGAGCTTGCGGTCGCCTTCCTTGGGCTCCGGAGCTTCTGATAGTCCAGCAATGTGGCGCACGGCTCCATCGACCCCCAGCAACACGGTATTGACCGCCGGCCAAGGCACCAAGGCCATGGTGACCAAGGCACCACTTCGATTGTGATCGGCCAGGAGGGCGGCCAGGTCCATATCGCTGATCACATCGCCGTTGTGCACCATAAATCGGCGACTATCTCCCAAAAACTCACGAGCATTGGCCAAGGCGCCGCCGGTGCCAAGAATCTCTGCTTCGGGAAAATGTTCTAACTTTTCCGTCTGTGAATGTGCGGCAACATGGGTCCCGATCATCCCGCCCAAATGATGGCTATTGATGGCGATTTTCGAGGCGCCGGCCTGAAAGACACGATCGATGATTTGATCTAAAAGCGGCTGCCCGACCACTGGCAAGAGAGGTTTGGGAATATGATCGGTGACAGGCGTCAAACGCGTGCCAAAGCCCGCTGCCAGAATGATCGCTCTTAGATTATCCATATCGTAAAAACCCGCCGGCGAGGTCGTCAAATTCAGCCAGCGGCGCGCTCCATTGAGTCTTCATTTGCTCAGGAGTCGCCCCACCTTCAACCAATGCGCGCCACTTCACACCACCACTGAGGATATCAATGGGCAACTTTACGGATTCGTATTCATATGGCGGTTGCTTCCAACCAAATTCTGCTGGCCAATATTCATTGATCACGGCGATGGCGGTCGAGTACAAATTGACGGACTCGAAAATTGTGGGGTCTGTAACATGCACCTGCACCCCACCGCACACCTTGCCGGCGTGTTTGTGAAAGGTGGGTTCAAAATGTAACGGCCGCAGATAGCAGCCTTCAAAACCAAAGTCATTCAGTTTCGCGACAAATTTGTCGGGCTCAACATAAGGCGCGCCAAAAATCTCAAACGGGCGCGTGGTGCCACGTCCTTCACTGAGCGTGGTGCCTTCGAGCAAGCACCCGCCGGGATAGACCCACGCCGTGTCCAAGGTTGGCATATTTGGCGAGGGCATCACCCATGGCAATCCGGTATCGGCGAAACTCATTTCTCGTCGCCATCCGGTCATGCTGATCACTTCGTACTCCACATCCAGCTGGCGGGTCTTGGCAAACAGGTCGGCTAACTCGCCGATCGTCATCGCGTGGCGCATCGGGATCGCGGCCAACCCGACGAAAGAACAGTAGTTTTCATCGAGCACGGTGCCTTCGGTTCGCAAGCCACCAATCGGATTGGGGCGATCCAAAATCACCACTTTGGTTCCGCTCTCGGCACACGCTTCAAGGCACAACAACATGGTCCAGATAAAGGTGTAGTAGCGCGCGCCAATATCTTGCAAATCAATGACCAGAACATCGATGTTCTCCAACATATGAGGCGCGGGTTTCCGGTGCTCCCCGTACAACGAATAAACTGGTATGCCGGTGTCGGGGTCGCGGTACCCCTCCCACTCGATCATGTTGTCTTGAGTCTGGCCGAGAATACCGTGTTGCGGCCCAAAGAGAGCGCACACATTCACCCCCGCTTTTGCCAAGAGGTGACGTGTTGGCCGCCATTCGCTGTCTACCGAAGCCGGATGCACGAGTAGGCCTACCCGGGCATCGATGATCCCCTTAAAGCCATTATTTTCAAGCACTTCAAGGCCTATCTTAACAATTGCCATCAGCGCCTCGCTGCCAGTGATTCGATCGCTTCTGCCATACGGCCCCACGAATATTTTTCTTTCTCTCGCCCCACGCCCGCGGCAAATTCTACCGCGCGATCTTCTTCGAAAAAACGAGTGATGGCCGCTGCCAAAGCTTTCGCGTTCTTCGGCGGTACGATGAAACCTGTTTCGCCGTCGCGCACCACTTCGGGCAAGCCACCGACATTGGTAGTGACCACGGGTAAATCGTAGTTGTAGGCAATCTGAATGATCCCACTTTGGGTCGCCGAAACATACGGCAAAACAGCCAAGTCCGCTGCCAGGAAATAATCTTCTACCGTGTCGTCTGGCACAAAGCCGTCCACCAGTTTTATGATGCTCCTGCCATTCGAATTATTGATACGATCGACGTACGGTTGTTTATCACCGTATATGTCGCCGACAATCAATATCTTCATTTCGGAGCCAAATTTTTCGTGCAAGGAAGCCGCTGCGTCAATCAAGTGCATCGCCCCTTTATAGGGCTTGATAAACCCGAAGAAGAGAACCAGACGCGCATCGTTTCCCAACCCGAGACTCGCTCGTGCCTCGGCCTTGCTTTTGCGAGGTTGGCCCGGCTCGCCAAAGTCGTAAACCGGATGTGGCGAAGTGATCACGGCTTCGGGATCGGTTTGCGGTAAAACGTGAAACAGGTCTCGGCGCACTTGCTCGCTCTGCGCGATAAATCCATGCCCTTGACGCAAGGCCAGACGCGTTAGAAAAAGCCCCAACGGGTATTTTTCGTGCGGGATAACATTGTCCAAAAGGTAGATCACTTTGATACCTGTCTTGCGCCTGAGCAGCCAGGTTACGGCAAAAAATCCCGGGGCAAAAAATGGGATCCAATACTTGATGATCACCGCCGCTGGTTCTTCAGCCCGCAGGTCAATATAGGTGCGCCACCAACTCCAGGGCGACCACGGCACAAAGCGCGGGGAGTTGGGATGGTCCAACCAGGCCGCTGTTTCACCCTTTTGTTCGGTACCGGGGAAAAGAAAGCCGGGGTATTGGCGCCGAAAGGACGACCAATAGAGATGGTGACCACGGTCTTTCAATACCCGCGCCAACATCGCAAAATAGGTAACGATGCCCCCGCGGAAGGGCGGTGCGGGCCCTAGGAAGCTGAGTTTCATGGGCTAGCCAGCAATTCCACTACCGCCGCCTGCACGTCCACTGGCGTCAAAGTCTTCAGACAAAAAGATTCGGCCCGGCAGCGCGGTTGGAAATAGCATTCGCAAGTTTGCGTCGGGCCGACAATTTTTCCGCGGCCGTACAATTCAAATTCGTGTGGGTTAAAGATGTTATTGAACAACACCAGTTTTTTCCCCAACCCCAAAGCGATGTGCATCCCCATGGTCACCGCCGAAACAATGAGTTCACATTGGTCCATCAAACCAATAAAAGTAGCGAGCGGGAAGTGGCCTGGGTAGCAGGCCCCCGTTGCCTCTGCCAGGCGTTGGTTTTTTTCGTCCTCTTCAGGACCGCCGAGAAGAACGACCGCATAACCCGCGACTTGCAGGCTTCTGGCCAATTCCGCCCAATGCTCTTCAGGCCACAGGCGGCTGGTCCAACGCCCGCCACAGCCAGTGTTTAAACCCAACACCGCTTTGCCTGTGGGCAAGCCAAAATCTGGTACCGATTTTGGCCGATCCAAAACGTACTCTTGGCCACTAAAAGCAAAGCCGCAGATTTCGAAAATTTCTTGTGGGTAACTTTTGCGACAGGCCTGACTCACATCGTCAAAGAGGCCCGTTTCAAATTTGGCCGCAGCCGCTTGGGCCATGCCCTCTGTAACGCCATCGGTCGCCGGTCGACATATCCCATCTTCACCCAGAACAAAGCCCCAGCGCTGTTTGGCTTGGACGGCATTTGCCAACGCGCACGCCTGGCGGTCTTTATCCAAGTTGATCACCAGATCAAAAGACGTTTGTTCGAGCCAGAGCACGGTATCAACATTCCATTTCACCACATCGTCCACCTTGGACGGCACCAATTCTGGAAAATCAGTGACCCAAGTGATCGCGTGGTTGGGAAACTTTTCGCGCAGTGGGCTCAATAATGGCGTGGTCCGGATCACATCGCCGGCGGCACCTAGCTTAATCAGCAGTATGCGACCTTCGCGCTCGCGAAATTCTGGGCATTCTTCACAGTGCACACCCGACTTCTTATGAGGGTCGCACGGCACGTGTCCGCGAAAATGCAGGCAATCTGGGCGAGTGATCAAGACAAGGTCCTTTGCAGTTCGAACGGCATCACTTCTTTAATCCAGCTTCCACTTGGCGCAATCCTTCACGCGCTTGCACATCCAAACCGCTGGGCAGCCCCCGCTTCAAAGCGACAGTAAAGGCTCCTTCAGCTTGCGGATAATTCTTCATTTTCAAGAACAAGCGCGCCATATGGAAATAGATCACGGCCTCGCTGTCTTTCAAACGGTTCAATTCCAATGCTTTTGTGAATTCTTGCAACGAGTCGTAGTCACGGTCCAACTGGTCTAACGCTTGTCCGCGCAATACCGCCAATCGGCTGAGCGCGTTGTTGTCCATCTCCAAGTCGCTTGCCAAGAGGCGGTCACAAACATCCATGGCTTCGTTCGCTTTGCCTGCAATCAGGAACTGCTCCGCCTCGGAGACACCATTGCTTACCGGCAGCGGAAGTGGTGCCCGCAGGACGATGAGTTCGCGACGCATTTTTTCGGCGATCTCGCGCATGTTTTCATCAAGCTGTTTTTCTTCATTATCAGCAGCCAGGGCCTCTTCGACAAAGCCAAGTGCCCGATCAAAGTAGTGCCGATCACGCAAAATTCCAGCGAGAAGGACTTTGGCGACGCCGTCACTTGGATCCATGAGTATCGCCTTGCGGCATTCGTCCTCGGCGGCTAGGCGTTGGCCAACCGCAAATTTATCAAGGGCCCGATTCACATGAAAACTGTAAGCGGCGTGAACCTTACCTTCCGGGGGCCCCAACAACGTGACGACAAATGCTCCGCGCATCGTTCGGTTGGTGATGGCCAGAGTCAGTGATTCACCAATGCCCCACGGAATCTCCACCTCATGATGGCGTTGATCGTTCAATTGGTAAATGATCGATTTGTCCCGTGTGCGCACCACATTCAGGTCACAGTTCTGGTCACCACCGTCGACAATCAACTTCCAATTGCGGACTTTGATGTCGTCAAATGTGACGTGCAGCTGGAAAGATTCCCGCGGATCCAGGGTATAACTTTCAGACGACCAGGTTTCGTACTGACTGAAATCGACCTCGGCGCGGGCAGCTCCCGCCATGGCGATGGTCATCATCCAGACCAGCAACAACCCAAGACAAAAGACATTATTCCGCCGGTCGGGCACAATAATGGTCTCTGTCTTGCACATTCCCCCACTTCGGGGTTTAATCAGGTTCAACAGGGAAGCGCCCATGGCGATCCTTTCAGCGAGCAATCATCACATTGCAGGTTTGCGTGCAATTTACCGGATCTTTAACGCCAACTCAAGAGTTGGTGAGCATAATATCGGCTGCCTTCAAGAAATCTTGGCCGAAATTCCCAGGAGGGGACGATGAATTTTACCACAAGGAACGCTAGCAAGCTCGTGATACTGGTGCTCGTGATCAGTATTAATCTCGTTGCAGCTGCCGCAATTGCCCAAACCGCCCAAGGCACACCCAGTGATTTGCAGTTTGAGGTGATCAACGCCACGACTGGCCAACCAACCAGCATTGAGCGCATGACCATCGATTATGTGCGTGAACGCCGCAACGGGATCATCGATTTTGAGCCCGTCGGTTCGACCTTTATAGCTCCCGCGGTGCCGATCGTAGACGGCGGCGAGTATTTAGTGACGGTTTGGTACCAAGGAATCCCCTATTGGTGGAGCGAGCGCGGTCACCAATTGCTGGATCAAAACAACGTTCTGCATGTGTTCGAGACGACGCAAGACCTGACAGACGTTGTGATCGAGGGCATGAACATCGTTTTGCGACAAGAATCTGATCTGCTCAAGATTGAAATGATGCTAACGGTCCAAAACACACAGAGCCCCCAAGTGACGGTATACAACCCAAGCGGGACCTTTGAACTGAAGATCCCTTCCGCTGCCGATCACATTGTGGCCAATTATAGCCGTGGTCCAGGACCCACCCCCATTGAGGTCAATAGGGGCAACGCCCGCCTCGAACTGATGGCGCCACTGACGCCGGGCCTCAACAGTATTCGGATTGAAGCCTCGGTACCGTGGCAGGATGGTATGACTCTCCCGGTTGCCAGCGATATCGCCATCCAATCTTGGAGTGTGCTGACATCACCTACTTGGCTCGTTATCTTGTCCAATGATATGCACCAAGAGACCTCCAGTAACTTGCCTGGATACACCCGTTGGACAGGCTCTCAACTCGATAGTGGACGACAACTTGACCTGCGCCTGACTGCCGGCCCAAATGGCCCTGGTGAAGCCGAAGACCTCTTCACTGAAGCCATTGATGACGCCCTGGCTAAAGAGGGCGAGCGCGGCGAAGAAGTTGAAGAAAAAGAGGGCGGGTCGTCTCTGCCATTGGTATTTGGCGGTGCAATGATTATCATTTTGGGCGTCGTCGCTTTTCGCCGTAAGATGTCGTAGCGGCGCAAGCAACAACACCCAGCTTTGCTGAACAAAACGTTCAAAAGGAGAATCCATGTCCGGGACGATTGATCTGACCCTTGGCCACAGCCCTGACCCCGATGACGCTTTTATGTTCTACGCCTTGGCCAAAAACAAAATGGACACTGGGCCTTACCGTTTCGAGCACGTTATGGAAGATATCCAAACCCTGAACGAACGTGCGACACGCGGTGAGCTCGACATCACTGCCATCAGCATCCACGCCTATGCCTATGTCTTGGACAAATACGCTCTCTTGCCTGCGGGCGCGAGCATGGGTTTTGGCTATGGACCAATGGTTGTTGCGAAGGAGAAAATCGCGCCGGCAGATTTGAAAGGCATGACGATCGCCATTCCCGGCAAGATGACGTCCGCCTATTTGGAATTGCAATTGGCCATCGGGCAATTTGAAGCGGTGCATATTCCCTTCGACGAAATCATTCCGAGGGTCAGCTCGGGAGAATTCGCCGCCGGACTAATCATCCATGAAGGCCAACTCACTTACGAAGAAGCAGGCCTCAAAGAGTGCATCAACCTGGGCCAATGGTGGTGGGAAACCACAGGCAACAAGGAATGGCCGTTGCCTTTAGGCGGCAACGCTATCCACAAACGCCATGGCGACAAGATGAAGGACATCTCCGACATCCTAACGGGCAGCATCAAATACAGTCTGAACAACCGCGCCGCGGCACTGGATTATGCTTTGGGTTGGGCTCGCGATATGGGCTTGGAATTGGCCGACGAATTCGTGGGCATGTATGTCAATGACTGGACCTTAGATTATGGCGATCGCGGACGGGCATCTATCCGTGAGTTGCTTGATCGCGGCCATAAAGCTGGCTTGATTCCGGCGGTCGAAAAGTTGGAATTTGTCGAAGGATAATTGCCGTCGTGATTTTTGAGAATGGCGAGGCCGTGCGCGGTCTCGCCTTTTTTATTCCAATAGAGCCAACAATTTGGGCAAGAAGATCATCAACGCTACGATCAAGGCCAACGGCGCCAACCACTTTGTCACTGACTGCTTCTTATGGCGATGGCTCACCAACGGTTTTCGTTTCTCAGGGCGAGACTCTTCTGACACCCGGGGTTCTTCTGACACCAGAGACGACCTTCCACTTCATGATTTCACAGCAATCATAAAGATACGACAAGAATTGCACCGATGATACAGCTAAACTTATCGTAGGCACGTGCGTCTTGATGTGGCACATTGCATTTGAATCGTCTATTCCACAATTTGTCATTTCAAAAATTTGACCAGGAGTTGATCTCGTGGCTTCACGCTCCATCGCCGGACTTGGCATGACATTGTTGGCTATTGGCATCGCCGTCGTGTTCTTAAAAACATATGACCCCAATGGGTCCCCTGCGACCAATGCCTCTGACGAGCAAGAAGCGGCCCAGTCGGGTCCCGATGCCGCGACAGTGCAAGAATTCCTCAACAACTACAACGACTCCTATCAAACTCTATGGACTGCTTCAGAAAGCGCCAACTATACCGCCGGATCGGACATCACCCCGGGACACACGAAGGCGCGCATTGCCGCCGACCGCGCGCTCGGTGATTTTTTGGGCAGCACTAAAGTGATTGAAAGATTGAGCAAACTTCGTGGCCGCACTGACCTCACTGCTCTGCAAGATCGACAAATAGATGTGGCTTGGCAGGAGGCCGCGCACTACCCAGGCACTCTCGGCAAGGCCGTTGAAGAATTGATCGTCACCGAAGCCGTGATCAATGATTCCCTCTACGCCTATCACTACATCTTGGAATTACCGGGCCAAGAACCGCGCCGCGTAACGCCCAATGAAATTGGCGACCTCCTGGCGAGCACCGTTGATTTGGCTGAACGGCAAGCCATCTGGGAATGCAGCAAACGCATCGGGCCCAAACTCAAAGATGGCCTGGTGCAGCTACAAGGATTGCGTAATCAAACCGCGCGCGAAATGGGCTTCAGTTCGTTTTTTGGTCTGGAGGTCGCAGATTACGGTCTAAACAGCAAAGAGATGATCAGCCTGATGGATGAGCTCATCGCTGGCATCATGCCCCTCTACCAACAGTTGCATTGCTGGGTCAAACACAAGCTGGCCGAAAAATACGGCGTGCCTGTGCCCACTCGTATCCCCGCCCATTGGTTGGACAATCGGTGGGCTCAAGAATGGCCGGGCATCGTGGCCGGAATCGACCTCGATGAACTGGTCGCTAATGCCGAGCCCCAATGGCTCGTCGAGCAAGGCGAACGCTTCTATGTGTCCATGGGATTTGAAACTCTGCCCGCCAACTTTTGGTCACGCAGCGATATTTACGAATTGCCGGCCAATGCCACGCGTAGCAAAAACACCCACGCTTCGGCTTGGCACATCGACCTCGACCAAGACGTGCGCACCTTGATGAGCGTCAAATCGGACTTTGATTGGTTCAGGACCACTCACCACGAATTGGGTCACATCTACTACTACCTCGCCTACAGCCGACCCGAAGTGCCGGCAATATTGCGGCGAGGGGCAAATCGCGCCTTCCACGAAGGGGTCGGCTCTCTGATCGAATTGGCCGCTACTCAGATGCCGTACCTGCAACAGATCGAGATCATGTCAGAGTCAGAGGCGCCGCCCGAAATCTCTTGGCTCTTGAATCAGGCGTTGACCGGTGGTGTGGTTTTCATGCCATTCGCTTGTGGCACGATGACTCATTGGGAACACGATCTGTATGAAGAGGATTTGCCTCGCCATCAGTACAACACCCGCTGGTGGCAGTATGCCGGACAATACCAGGGTATCGCACCGCCGACCGAACGCGGCGAAGACCATTGCGACCCCGCCACAAAGACTCACATCATCGACGACCCGGCGCAGTACTACGACTACGCGATCAGCACGGTGATCTTGCACCAACTGCACCAGTACATTTGCGAAGAAATTTTAAAACAGGATGTGCGAGCAGCGAATTACTACGGAAACAAAGCGGTGGGCACCTACCTCGACTCCATCTTGCGCCAGGGAGCGACTCTGGATTGGACCAAGATCATGCACGACGCCACCGGCAGCGACTTGTCCAGCGCGGCCATGCTAGCCTATTTTGCTCCCCTGCAAGCGTGGCTTGAAGAAGAAAACGTTGGGCGGGACGTGGAATTCTAACCGATCCAACGCAAGAGCGAGCCGGCCATCGCTTGAATCTGCTCGCCCGTTTTGTAGTCCAT
>JBLIOK010000064.1:0-10773 GCA_047639735.1 Candidatus Krumholzibacteriia bacterium
CCCAAAATGTCGATCGCTTGGGGCAAGTTTTCGGCGGGTACTGTGATGTGGTAGTTGGTCGTTTCGTAACCGGTGCCGGCATTGGTGGCGCCGCCTGCTTCAGCAACTTCGCGGGCAAAGTCGCCTTCGCCGCGCTCGGAAGTGCCCTTGAAGAGCATGTGCTCGATCCCGTGAGACCAACCGCGCATGGGTTCGGGTTCGCGGTTGCTGCCCACCTTGACCCATACGTTACAGATGGCCACGCCCGAGCGCTGGTCTTCACGAATGATGACCCGCAATCCGTTGCTCAAGCGAGCGGTGTGAAGTCCTTCGGCCAGGACACAAGGCTGCAGTTTGTTGTCTTCAGTGGGGAAATGGGGGTCGTGAGCGGTCTTCATGCTTGCTTCTTTCACAGTTGGGGTACCGCTTGAGGAATAACCGGACATTCTAAGGAACACAACCTCGGAAGTTCTTCGGTCTTGGGCCATTGATAGGTTATACTCTCAATCGGTTACGGCGTCGAACGCCATTCGTGATTTAATACGAGAATGAGAGACAGCAACGATATGATTGCACCGGTTAAAGACCCTGCCTATTACGGGCGACCCCGACGCGAAATGCGAACCCATGTGCCGGCTGATGCCAAACTCATTTTGGACATCGGCTGTGGCGCCGGTGCGTTTGGTGCGGGCTTAAAGAGTGTGCGAAACACCGAAAGCGAAACACTTTCGGTTTGGGGGATCGAAATGGACCCCATTGCCGCAGAACGCGCTAGCGAGGTGCTAGATCGTGTCTTCGTAGGCGATGCCGCAGACGTCATGAGGCGCTTGGCAAACGAAGGTGGCAAGCCGGAGGCAGGTTTCGACGCCGTAGTGATGAACGATGTCCTTGAGCATGTCTTAGAGCCTGAAGAGTTGTTGGCGGCGGCCAGTGCATTGCTTCGTCCCGGCGGACGAGTGGTTGCCTCCGTGCCCAACGTACGATTCTTTGGCAATGTGGTGGACTTGGTGGTCCACGGAAGTTGGGAATATACCGATGAAGGAATTCTCGACCGCACTCATTTTAGGTTTTTTACACGTTCAAGCATGTTAGCGATGTTTGCTCGGTGCGGGTACACGGTTGAGCAAGTGACGGGCATCAATCCAACCGGATCGCTCAAATTTAAACTGATGAATCTGCTCACCCTCGGACAATGGTCTGACATGAAATACCTGCAGTTTGCGATCCGGGCCCGCCGGGCGGAGAAGTAGAGTGTCGTCCCAACCCAATATTCTCACGGTTGATGTCGAAGAGTGGTTTCATGGTCACAATTATTTGGATCACGTGCCGCCGAGTATTTGGGATAAACAAGAGTCGCGGGTCGAAAAAGGCACGATGAGATGCCTGGATTTGCTCGACCGCCACCAAACGAAAGCCACGTTTTTCGTGCTTGGCTGGACCGCCGAACGATTCCCAGAATTGATCGCTGAGGTCGCTCGCCGCGGACATGAAATTGGCTGCCATAGCTACGCACATCCTGAAGTGTTTAAACTGAGTCGCGATGAGTTCCGGGCCGACTGTGAAAAAGCCCTGAACGCCTTGGCGGCAGCAGGTGATTTTGAAGTCAAGGGGTACCGTGCGCCGAGCTTCAGTATCACACCTCCGGTGCACGACTACCTGGAGGTGTTGGCGGACTTGGGCTTTGCCTATGACAGCTCTATTTTTCCTATTCGGCACCCCCGTTACGGCCAACCAAAATCGGCGCGCGACCCGTTCCAGGTCAACGGTTCAAATACCAAAATGACGGTGGTGCCCATGCCAACCTGGCGGGTGCTCGGGCAGAATCTGCCTTTCTCCGGCGGCGGGTATATGCGAATCTTGCCGTGGCCAGCCTATCGCTTTTTGCGGGCCATGGCAGCGCGGCAAAATCAGCCATGTGTTGCTTATATTCACCCTTGGGAATTGGATGACTTTAAACCTCAGGCTGGGCAATCGGCTGCGACCAGTCTGCGGAGTCAAGGCGGGCAGGGTACTGTTTTGGGCAAACTTGAACGCTTGCTGAGCGAAGGTGGATTCATGACAATGGGGGAATATGTGTCGAGCTTAAAGCTGACTGATTGCGTTGATGCTGTAAGTTAACGTGTATCCGCATCATGCTCTAAATAAAAGAGTTATATAAAACTTTACACACAGGAAAAGGCGAACCTTTCGCCATTGGGTTCGCCTTCTCTATACAATCATTTGTGTCGCCCGTTTGTCTCGCTTGAGCCATGAACCTATCCGCAGGGGGAAGCGGCTAGCTGATGTCCTTGGTTCGTTGTATGGTACGCAGGTCGATCATAAAAGGTTCCAATAATTCAACAAATCTGAAAGGTTTGCACCGCAATGTCCATGCTGAGGCAAGACCCGCTGACTGGGCGCTGGGTGATCATCGCATCTGGTCGCGGCGCCCGCCCGAACGATTTTCCGACAACTCCGCCTGTGAAAACCGAACCGGAAAATTGCCCATTCTGTCCTGGTAACGAGTCTGAGACCACGCCGGAAATCGTCGCCCTAGGACGGCCCGACGACTTGCCAGCCAATGGACCAGGATGGCGCCTACGGGCATTCAAAAACATGTACCCGGCACTGGTGCCCGAAGATTCAAACGAGAACAAATCTGAGGGCGGGTTTTTCTTTGCCGGGGGCGCTGGTGTGGGCCACCATGAGGTCGTGGTTTATGAGGCCGACCACGACGCTAATCCCGCTTCGCTTACCGTTGAACAAATGACCGAGTTGCTGATGGTATTGCGAGAGCGCACTGCGGCGATAGCTGAGCATGCAGCGGTGCGATACGTCTCAGCGTTTTGCAACCGTGGCTCGGAAGCGGGGGCGACATTGGTTCACCCCCATATGCAAATCATTGGCGCACCTGAGATGCCAATTTTTGCGGTGGCAAAAGAGCGGCGCGCGAAGGAATACCTGACGGCGAATAACAGTTGTATCGTGTGCGACATGGTGACCGCTGAGCTCGAGCAGAAAGACAGAATTGTCGCCTGCAATGATGACTGGCTTTGTCTGACCCCGTGGGCAAGTCGCTTCCCATGGGAATTGTTGTTTGTGCCGAGGCGGCACAACTCGACTTTGATGCAGGCGCAAGATCATGAGCTGCGTGCATTGGCTGAGGTTATTTCGCCGGCTTTGAAAAAACTTTTCAAGCGCCATGGCGATCTGTCCTTGAACATCGTGGTCCACAATGCCAGCCTAGGGGCAACGGGTGAAGTGCAGAACGCTGCGGCCAACCATTGGCATTTGGAAGTCTTGCCAAGATTGAGCCGGCCGGCGGGTTTTGAAGTGGGTACGGGTTACGCCATCAATGCGGTGGTGCCCGAAGATGCGGCTCGGTGGCTGCGCGAGGATGGATGATGACATGAATATCCTGATGATCAGTGCGGAAATGGCCCCTTTCGCCAAGGTGGGTGGATTAGGTGATGTGGTGGACGCGCTGTCGCACACTTTGGCGGCTCGAGGCCATGATGTCCGGGTTGTGTTGCCGTTGTATTCGGATCTGGACCGGAAAAAAGAGAAAATCAGCCCTATAAAGGGGATCTCGACCCTTTCGGTGCGAATAGATCAAGCGGTGCATCCGGTTCGTATCTATCGTCGCGGCTCAGCGCGCGCGGGGGTGAAGGTCTATTTGGTGGAATCGGCGGCCTTGTTTGACCGCGATGGAATTTACACCGATTCTGCTGGTGATGGCTTTGACGACGCCCTTGAACGGGCAGCGTTGCACGCCCAAGTGGCTTTGCAATTGCCGGGACTATTGGATTGGCCCGTAGACGTGATCCACTGCCATGACGCGGCGGCGGTTCCGGGATTGCTGTACCGCAGCCAATGGTACCGTGATCAAGAGCTACCAGGCCAGGCACGTACGGTTTTGACGATTCACAATCTGGCCCATCAAGAAATCCACGACCGCGCCGCGCACTTGATTTTGGGTTTGCCGGCCAGCCTCGCTTCCTATCCCGGACTCTTGGAATTCCATGGACAGGTCAACCTCTTGAAATCGGGTATCCTCAACGCTGACGTGGTCAACACAGTGAGCCCTCACTACGCCACCGAAACCCGAACCTCGCGTGAATTTGGCTGTGACCTGGAGGGCGTGCTCGACGCGAGAGGTGAAGATTACTGCGGAATCTTAAACGGAGCCGACTACAACGTCTGGAACCCTGCCAAAGATAGCGCCTTGGCAAAAAAATATTCGCCGGCCAACTTGCAAGGCAAAAGCGTCTGCCGTCAGGCCTTGTTGGCAGAACTGGGCTTGTCGGCGGCGAAGATCACCAAGCCGCTGGCTGGTTTTGTGGGGCGTTTGGTGCGCCAAAAAGGTGTCGATTTGATGTTGCCGATTATGGAACGACTGGCTGCTGATGGCTTTGGGTTTGCTATTTTGGGCACGGGCGAAAAATGGCTGGAACAAGCGGTGGCGGCGGTGGCCAAACGGTTCCCTGAGCAAATAGCTTTCATTGGTCACTATGATGACGGCTTAGCGCACCGCATTTACGCAGGCAGCGATTTGTTTCTGATGCCCAGCGCTTTTGAACCCTGTGGGCTTTCCCAGATGTACGCCTTGAAATATGGCACTCCGCCAGTGGTGCGTAAAACCGGCGGGTTGGCCGATACGGTTGATGAGCAAACGGGTTTTGTGTTTGAAGAGGCTCGGCCAGAAGCCTTGTTGGCGGCTTTGCGCAGCGCTGAAAAAGCGTGGGCCGACCCTAAGGGCTGGCTTGCTTTGCAAAAAAGGGGCATGGCTCGTGATTTCAGCTGGGATGAAGCGGCCATAGGCTACGAGGGCCTTTACAAGCGCGCGCTGGCGAAAGGGAGATCGTGAGATGAGCGATGGGCACGATTGGCATTGGGGAGAGATGCAGCACGCGGTGGTGATCGTCGATCAGCTGGGCGTGGTCTTGGCAGCGACTGCAGGTGCCAACGAATTGCTGGCAAACAATGAACGGTCTTTGTTGGGCGCTGTCTTGGCTGATTCGTTTGTGGACACTGAAGGTTGCCAGCGCCTGTTGCTGAGCGATGATGCCGGATCAAAATTTGATGCCGAATTTCGGCTGGTTTCCGGAGAAACAGTGAACCTCGCAGGCAGCGGTTTTATTGCTAACCAAAAGGACAGTTGCGCTGTCTTGTTGACGCCGGTCAGCGGTCGCCGCCAGGAAGACCAATGGCGAGAATCTCGCATGGCCAAGTTGTCGCTGCTGAATCAAGTGAGCGACGCCCTCTACGGCGCAGATTTGGATTTGGAACAAATTCTACAGGCGATATTGGTGTGCATGACGGCTGATCAAGGTCTGCGTTTCAACCGGGCGTTTGTCTTGCTGGTCGACGGCGATCAGTTGTTGGGTAAAATGGCCATTGGGCCAGGAAACGCTGATGAGGCGGCCCGGATATGGCACGAGTTGGCCGATCAGCCGGCAGAGCTGTTGGAGCTGGTGGCCCGTTATGACCAAACGCTCAAAGAAACTGATGTGACGGTGAACGAAATTGTGGAGGGCCTCAAGTTTGATCTGGCGCACGATGCGCATGTGCTGATCCGCACCCTTGCCGCTGGCCATGTGCAACGCATTTCGCGGGAGCATGAGGACGAAAGCGCCACGGAATTGTGTGAGCGACTCACTTGCCAGGAATTTGCGGTGGCGCCGATGATCACCCGCCGCGGTCCGGTGGGTATAATTGTGGCGGACAACGCCATCTCGGGCACGCCGATTTCTGATTTGGATTTGGAGTTCTTGCAGATGTTCGCCAACCAAAGTGCGGGCGCCATTGAAAATAGCCGTTTGTACGCCGAGTTGGCCCAGCGCCATTCTGACCTGGGAGCCGCTCACGAAAAACAAAGAGAAGATCAAGAGACTCTGCTTAAAATGGAGAGGCTGAGCGTGATGGGCGAGACCAGCGCCATCGTGGCTCACGAGTTGCGGAATCCCTTAGTGGCCATTGGCGGCTTTGCCCGCAGTTTGAGTCGAAACATTGGTGCCGACGATCCCAATTTGGAGTCGGCTAAAATCATTGTTGCCGAGGTGGGGCGGATGGAGCGTATCATCCACGACTTGCTCGATTTTATCCGGCCGCCGAAGATGCTGCGGCAGCGGATGGTGGTCGATGAGTGGGTCGCCCATGTGACTGAAACTTGGCGAGCACGAGTTGAGGAGTCTGAAGTCAATCTGGTCCTGGATTTGCAAGCGACCGGCACACAGGTGGAGATGCATCCAGGTGAAATCCAGCAGGTTGTGCAGAATTTTCTGCTGAATGCCCTGCAGGCCTTGGATGGGCCCGGCGAGATTGAAGTGTGCTCACGGCGCGTTGATGGCGGAGTGAAGGTGATTGTAAAGGATGACGGCCCCGGCTTCGAACCGGATTTGGTCGAAAAACTGCGCGCGCCTTTCTTTTCAACGAAGCCGACGGGCTCTGGTCTGGGATTGACCATCTGTGCTCAAATTATCAAGGCCCACGGTGGGGTATTGGCGGCGGAAAACCGCAAGGATCACGGAGCTGAGTTTTCCTTCATCTTGCCATTGCCTAAAAACACCGCAAATTAATTGTAAGCGCACGAGGGAGACATGAGCATGAGTAAAATATTGATCGTCGACGATGAGCCTCATCTGCGGCTGCTTTATGAAACCGAATTAAAGCGAGCTGGTTACGAAACTCAGTCTGCTGAAGATGCCCACAGCGGATTGAAGGTCTTGGATGATTGGTATCCCGACCTGGTGATTTTGGATATTCGCATGTCGGGCATGGATGGTCTTGAAGCCCTACAGCGCATTTTGCAGAGAAAACGTCGGGTCCCGGTCATTTTTAATACGGCATTTTCCAGCTATGGCGACAATTATTTGACGTGGGCCGCCGATGCTTACATTACTAAATCTGCTGATGTGACAGAGTTGCTCGACAAAGTGGAAGAATTGTTGCAGATTGAATTGGTTGCTGATCAATAGGGTGGCGTTTGGGCGCCAAACAGGTGAGGACCGGTTGTGGCTGATAAAGTTCTGACGACCCGGGAATTGGTTTCCGAAACGTTGACTTTGGTGTTGGCTGGTGGGCAAGGTGAGCGCCTCTCGCCACTGACAAAAGACCGCTCGAAACCTTCGGTACCATTTGGCGGCGCTTACCGAATCATTGATTTTACGATGAGCAATTGTATCAACAGCGGCTTACGCCAAATCTACGTATTAACCCAATACAAAAGCTATTCTTTGGACAAGCATTTGCAACGCGGTTGGAATGTTTTCAGCTATGAAAGCGGCGAGTTTTGCTATCGCATTCCGCCCCAACACCGGGTCGGACAAAAATGGTATTCTGGCACCGCTGATGCGGTGTATCAAAACATCTACCTGTTGGAAAATCGTCGGCCGTCTTATGTGCTTATTTTGTCCGGTGACCACATCTACCGCATGGACTACAGTCGGATGTTGAAATTTCACGCCGGTCATGCGGGCTGCTTGACCTTGAGTGCTGCCGTGGTGCCGAAGGAAGGCGCCGACCAGTTTGGTATTTTGGAGGTCGACGACAATTGGAAAGTCGTGGGCTTTGAAGAAAAACCCGCCAATCCCAAAACCTTGCCCGGTGACCCTGACCACTGTTTGGTCAATATGGGTGTGTATATATTCGATACCAACAATCTTGTGAGCGAATTGTGCCGTGATGTTAAAGAGGCGGACAGTAAGCATGATTTTGGCAAAGACATCATTCCGGCTTTGGTCGCGCGAGGTGAAGTGCATGCCTATCCATTCCGCGACGCGAAAACGCTGGGCCCAAATTATTGGCGCGATATTGGTACGTTAGACAGCTACTACGACACTGCCATGGAGTTGGTCTCGCGTGAGCCGCAATTTGACCTTTACGACCCCAAATGGCAATTTAGAGCCTGGCAGCCGCCGGTTCCGCCATTCAAATCGGTGCATGGTTTTACCGAAGATGGCACGTTGCCGGGCCGAGTTGAAGACAGCATCGTTGGCGGCGGTTCGATCATTTCAGGCGGTACGGTGGAGCGATCTATTGTGGGGCGTGGGGTGAAAGTGAATTCGTGCGCGCACATTTCTGATGCGATTCTGATGGACGATGTCACGGTAGGCCGTTACGCGAAGCTCAGGCGATGTATCATCGACAAAGATGTGATCATCCCTGAAGGTTTTGAAATTGGGTACGATGAAGAGCAGGATCGCCGACTATTTACGGTGTCCGATTCGGGCATCGTTGTGGTGCCGAAGCGAATGGATTTGACGGAAGTTAGTTGAACGATTTGACTCTTATTTTGAGTGGGTAGCCGTCGAGTGGCCGGTCAATTTGAGCAGTCTCGTGAGTGATTTTTCCTGCGGAAATTTTGTGCAAACCGCTTCTCGCCCGGCGGCGCCCATGCGCCGGGCTAGGGAATGATCTGCTAGTGTTTTTTCAAGGGCTTTCAATAGCGCTTCACTGTCTCCCGGTTTTACCAATAATCCCGTTTCACCATGGCTAATCAATTCCGGCAAGCTGCTGGCGTCTCCCGCGATGACGGGAATTGCGCAGGCCATTGCTTCGGCTGCCGCGAGGCCAAAACCTTCGGCGTGCGACGGCATCAACAAGACCAATAAACCCTGATAGAAGGCCGCCATATCCTCCACATAGCCGTGCAACTCAACCGCGTCAGGGTGCGCCAGTTGTCCTCGCCAGGCTTCGATTTCAGGGGTCATCTCGCCGACGCCAGCTAGTCGAAGAACGGGTCGAGGCGTGTGTGCTTGTCTGTCGATTAGGCTCCATGCTTCCATGATAGCAGCGAGACCTTTGCGTCGGATCATCTGGCCCACAAAGCCCACCACGGGCGGTCCGGTGGGCGCATCTAAAGGATGATAGAAGTCGGTATCAATGCCCTTGTAGAGCAAATGAATTTTGCTTTCATCGAGCCATGGCACGCTGCTTACGATGGTGTTTTTGGTCGCCATACTGTTGACCAGAATGCCCGTGCAGAGTGTGTTGAAATTCCAGCGGTAGTCGAATCGATCGCGCAATGGAAAGTCGCTCTCTCTCGTGGCCAGGATGGATTTGAGTCCGGCGAGGCGCCCGGCCGGCGCGGCGATTGTCACGTCTTTGGTGCAGTTGGCGATAAGGGAAGTCACGCCTCGGCGCCGCAAATGCCAGGCGAGTGCAGCGATCGTCCAGAACGCTCCGTCACACCGTATGGAAAGTGGGGTGACCGGGAGGCCTGCGCTGCTGGCCCGTTCGCGCATCTCGCTGTCGGGGTTGACCACAAATTCGACGGCATGACCGCGCTGGACCAAGGCTTGGGCGGTTTCGAGCATCCAGACTTCGGCACCGCCCCAGGTGCGCATGGAATTGACAAAACAAAGCCGGTAAGGGGCGTTGGGGGCCATGTTGCAGCGATCTCCATTGCGGGTAGGGGTAGGCGGACATCATATCTCGGACACGAACATCCGCCAAGATGAGATCTGGTCTTCTGCCGTTGGCCTGCTGAACATTGCCAATATATAGCCGGGAGCTTAGTTTTCTCTGGTTCATCACACATTTGATAGGTTTCGTTCGATCGCCCAGCGCCGTTGGGTGGGAGGCCGCTTTGTCCGCCGAGAATATACAACGTAAAGAAGTTCGATTTGACCCGCGCATCGCTTGGTTCAGCGATGTGAAACGCTTGCTATCGCCGATGGCTGGCGTTACCGACCGGCCCTTTCGCGAAATCTGTCGCCGCTTCGGGGCTGACATGGGATTTTGCGAATTTGCTTCCGCTGCTGGCTTGGCGTACGAAAGCGAATCGACCTGGGCCCTGGTGGACACCGATGGCGAAGCTGGGCGCGTGGGCATCCAGATATTTGGTTCGGATCCGCAACACATGATTTCGGCCACGAAGCTGTTGAACAAACGTCAGATGGATGTGTTGGATATCAACTTTGGTTGTCCCGCTAAGAAGGTCGTCAAGAAATGTGGCGGCAGCGCATTGCTGGCTGATTTGCCTCTGCTAAAGAAAATTGTCGACGCGGTTATTTCTGAATCACGGGTTCCGGTTACGGCGAAGATTCGCACCGGATGGGATGAAGGAACCGTCAACTACGACGAAGTGGGATTGTTACTCCAAGAAGCTGGTGTTTGTTGGGTGACGATGCACGGCCGCACTCGCGCCCAAAAATATCAAGGCCTAGCCAACTGGGATCGTATCGCTGGCTTGGTTGAAACGCTCGATATCCCGGTGATTGGCAATGGGGATGTGGTCGATGGGGCCAGCTATCGGCGCATGGTCGAGCACACCAAATGCCACGGCGTTATGATCGGTCGTGGCGCTATCGGCAACCCATGGATTTTTGGGGAGATGCACGCGATCGATGCTGGCGAGCCGGCTCCGGAAGTGGGCTTTTCCGAAATGTGCCTGACGACCATTGATCATCTGCGGGGTGAGGTTGCCTTGCGCGGCGAACCGCAGGGTTCTTTTGTGGTGCGAAAACACATTGCCCGTTGTTTCAAGAATTACCCTGGCGCATCGTCATTGCGCCGCAAGCTTTACGCAACCTCGGTGGCATCCGAGATGGAAGCAATATTGCAAGCGGCGGCGGCGGCAGGCGATCCGCGGTATGACGAAATAGGAGACGGCAACGATGCGCCAAACTAGCTGTAAGATACGCATCTTGACCGTGCTGGTATGGCTGCTGGGGATAGCTGGGTGCTCATCACAGTCCGGCCCAGAGATTGAAGAGCAAGCCGAACTGATGGCCGATCAAAGGGTGATCGAACACACGGTTGGCCCGGGCGAATCTTTGAGCCTGATAGCCGATAATTACTATGGCGATCCCA
>JBLIOK010000065.1:0-10771 GCA_047639735.1 Candidatus Krumholzibacteriia bacterium
AAGGCGGGTTTTCATGTTACGGGCTTTGATTTAGACCAACGAAAAGTTGATCAAATCGCCGCTGGTGAAAGTTACATTATTGATATTGAGAGCGAGGATTTGCGCGAAGTAGTGGAATCAGGACGACTGGTTGCTACCACCGATTTTAGCCATCTCAAGAACATTGACAGTGTTAATATTTGTGTGCCGACTCCACTGGGCAAGACTCGCGACCCGGATATCAGTTACATAAAATCGGCAGTGGACTCTATCGCGGCAAATATGCATTCGGGCATGTTGATTGTGTTGGAAAGCACAACCTATCCGGGCACCACCGAAGAAGTGATCTTACCAGAATTAAAAGCCCAGGGCTTTGAAGTGGGTAAAGATTTCTTCTTGGCCTTTTCGCCAGAACGTGTCGACCCCGGCAACCCAACTTACAACACGAAAAACATTCCCAAAGTTGTCGGAGGCGTAACCGCCAACTGTACGGAAGTTGCTTGCAGTCTCTATAGCCAAATGATGGATACCGTGGTGCCGGTGTCGTCAGTCCGTGTTGCTGAAACCGTTAAATTGTTGGAAAACACATTTCGCAGCGTGAACATTGGACTGGTCAATGAAATTGCATTGATGTGCAGTGCGATGGACATTGATGTGTGGGAAGTTATTGATGGTGCGGCCACTAAGCCATTTGGTTTTATGCCTTTTTATCCTGGTCCGGGATTGGGTGGTCATTGCATTCCAATCGATCCTTTCTATCTCAGTTGGAAAGCCAAACAGGCTGGCAGCGAAGCGCGCTTTATTGAGCTTGCGGGTCAGGTGAACGCATCGATGCCAAAGCACGTTGTGCAGTTGGTTGTGAATGCTTTAAACGACCGACGCAAAGCTGTCAATGGCAGCAAGATCCTCGTTGTCGGCGTGGCTTACAAGCCGGGCATCGATGATATGCGCGAGTCGCCAGCTTTGGACATCATCGAACTGCTGGCAGACGGTGGCGCGGAAATGACTTGGTATGATCCCCACGTTCCTTCATTGCCGGCAGCGTATTCGGGAGATAAACTTGAAAAAATGACGAAAGAGTCGGTTGGTCAATATGACGCCGTGGTGATCGTCACGCCCCACAAAGACGTGGATCATTTGATGTTATTGAATGCTGGTCCGGTAGTTATTGACACGCGCAACGCTCTTAAGGGGCACGTCTCTGACGACCTGGTGAAACTATAAAATCGAAGGCCGTGGTGGAGATTAACGGGAGAGGGCTTGGACTGAAATGAGCAAGTATCTGGTTACTGGTGGTGCAGGATTTATTGGATCTCATCTTGCACGCCATCTGGTCGCAGAAGGTCATGAGGTGACGATTCTGGACAACTTGTCGACAGGCCGTCTAGGAAATTTTGCAGACTTTGCTGACCAGGTCCGTTTTGTCGAAGGAAGCATTACTGATCTGGAGACGGTTCGCGACTGTTGTAAGGGCGTTGATTGCGTCTTCCATCAAGCCGCTTTGCCTAGTGTGCCGCGCAGCGTGGCTGATCCCCTGATGAGCGACGAGCACAACATCGGCGGTACTCTCCGTGTTTTTTGGGGAGCGCACCTCGAGGGCGTTCGGCGCGTGGTTTATGCAGCAAGCAGTTCTATCTATGGTGACACGGAAGAGTTGCCCAAGCACGAAGGCATGCAGCCAAAACCTATGTCGCCTTATGCGGTGAACAAGCGGGTTAGTGAATTGTATGGGGCGGTGTTCAATGATTTGTACAAACTCAGCACGATCGGCCTGAGATATTTTAACGTCTTCGGTCCACGCCAAGATCCGAATAGCCAGTACGCCGCAGTTGTGCCGAAATTTATCACGGCATTTCTCCACGGTGAAGCACCTACTATTCATGGTGACGGTGGCCAGTCCCGCGATTTTACTTATATCCAAAATGTAGTTGAAGCCAACGTGGCTGCCTGTAATGCCTCACCGGAGGCTGGCGGTCGTTCTTACAATATTGCGCTTGGCGGCCGTATTTCGGTTGAAGATTTGTGCCTGCGCATTCGGGAGTTGCTGGGAGTTAAGATTGACCCGGTTTATCAAGAAACCCGAGCTGGAGATGTACGGCATTCGCAGGCTTCGGTTGATTTGGCCTACGAGTATTTGGGTTACAAAGGCAGCGTTGATTTGCCTGAAGGTCTCAAGCGCACAGTTGAATGGTATCGCACCAACACCTGATTTCGGAGAGTCGTTATGAAGACCGATCGTTGTTCCGTGTCTCTTGCTAGCAGATGGCGTCCTGTCGGCCATTTGGCGCTGCTGTTTATGCTGCTCAATCCTGTTATGGCATTTTCACAAGCAACGGCCAGTGAATCTAAGCAGTTGTCATCTGGTGACGCGATTCGCATTTCGGTGCCGGGGCATTCTAACCTGAATCAAGATCTTACGCTAGATACCTCAGGTCAGGTTAAACTGGAGCCGGTTGGCATGGTGGGGTTGGCTGGCATGACTTTGAGTGAAGCCACCCAGTCATTGAAGCGAAAACTGCGCTTGTATTATCCAACGCTCGACGATGTGAATATTATTCTCTTGGATACAGGCAGTATTCGAATTTATGTGATAGGCGCCATGAGCGATCGTGGCGTTTTGAATTTTAATTCCGAGCCAACCGTCTGGGATGTGATGCGTGAAATTGGTGGCCCCAGCGAGGGCGCCAATTTAAACGCGGCACGAATCATTCGCGACGAAGACGGAATTCCGACGGTGTATCCGATTGATTTGTCGGGTGTGATGAGCGGCGAAAATGTACCCTTGTTCCTAATGAAGAATGGCGACACTTTAATCATTCCGCTCGCTAAAGAGGGTATTCCAGACGTCGCATCTGCTGACGGTGTGAAAGTCTTTGGCGGTGTTGGAGTGCCGACGATTGTGCCGATCAAAGAGGGAACGCCGTTGATCGATGTGTTGATGTTGGCAGGGTCACCGACTCCCAGTGCCAATAGAGAAAAAATATATTGGATTCACAACGACGGCACGCGTAATAATTCTACGATTGTTAACTTGCAGGCTTACTTGCTCACTGGCGATGAGGCGGGAAATCCTTTGGTGTATCCTGGTGATACGATCGCTGTTGAGTTCAAGAACGACAGCTGGGCGCGCCAAAATTTACCCTTTATCTTGGGTTCTTTGGCGGCGATCGCAACCATTTATCTGGCTTATTACAACGTCACTCGGGACGATTGACCTTTTGGCGCTCAAGGTCAGGATTGCTTGAAAACATCGGGCGTGAAGCCATGTAAAAGACGATACCGACGAGGACTGCGAGCCAGAGTGTGAACATACGGATAAGAAGGGCAGCAGTCGCGGCGGTTGCGCCGGACATATCAAGAGATTGCAGCAGCCAGATCAGCACCGCTTCGGTTCCTCCAATGCCACCAGGTAACATTGACAACGAGCCGACAATGGTGCCGACTGTGTAGATAAATATCGATTGCCCAACCGGTATCTGAAAATCAAGCCCGTAGCATACCAACCACAGGCCCATGCATTCTGCTAGCCAAGCCACTATTGAGATAGCTAGTGCTGGACCACCGATTTTGAGGCCCAATAAAACGCTGAGAGTTTCTGAAGATTCGTCGAGACGAACCTGATATTTCTTTAGTAGGGGAGATCCCGCGACTTTCGCCAGGACTCGTGTTCGGACAGGTTTCCACTGGAACAGGGTCAAGAGGATAGGCAACGTCGCTGCGGCCATCAAGCCCGTATTCAGACCGGCAAAAGAACCAGGCCAGAAAAAAATTCCTATGGCGCAGAGAACGAGAACCGCCAAGAAATCAGTTATTCGTTCGGCAATCACCACGGGTAGGCCACGCGACAAGCTGTGGCCGTAATGCTCGTGAATAATGCTCGCTTTGAGAGCTTCGCCGATTTTGCCGGGGGTGATGACCATCAAGTAGGTCGCAAAATAGAGTTTGAGGCTTTCGCGCCAAGGGATGGACGCACCCGCAGACCGAAGATAGATTTCCCAGCGCCAAAATCTCAATCCATAATTTAGAAACGAAAGCAGAGTTACTCCTACCAAGATGTTGGCGGACATCTTGTTGAACTCCTTACTCAATTCGTCCCATCCTACAAAAAGCGTGACCGCCGCGTAAATCACAACGGCGACGGCAAGGACACCGAACGTTTTTGTTGTGAGGGACTTTGGCAGTTTCAAGGTTGGGCGCTCCGTTTTATTGATCAAAAATACAATCCGTGTGGTTGGATGGGATAAGATCCTTAGGATGGCCGCTACGGCCTATGTGCGCAACAAAGAAATTAACTATGAGAAGACCCAACGACACAAATTGTTGGAACCATATGCCTGAATGTAAAAAACTAGGTTGCAATTGTAGGTTCAATGAGGTAAAATGGCTAGACAGTAGCGATTACTTCTTGTCGGGGGACTGGAGTGATGCGAACCAAATTCATGGATGAATACATTAGGTGACCAAAGGAAGTCCTTTGGCGGAGGGATAGGCCTTTCAGGCCTGTTTTGGCGAAATTATGAATCACAGGAAAGCTATCTTAAATCAAAAAGAACTGAACAAGGCACCCGGTCCGCAAGCAGGCTCTGGGCCTCAAGCGAGCTCAATGCTGTCTGGTTCGGCTATATCTGGCGTATTCAGTGCCCCTTATAATAGGGGGGTAGTGGCGCCTAACGCGACCTCTACGGGAACGACTGCGGGGGCGAACGCCTCCCGTGCAATATCCGACTACGGTGATTTTTCAAGTCACTTTTATACTCGTTTCAAGCGAGTGGGCGACACTGGTGTCTCGATTATCGCTTTGAGTGCTTTTAGCCTCATTCTGCCTTTGTTGGCGGTTGTGATCAAATTGGATTCACCCGGGTCGCTTTTCTTTAGTCAGGAACGGGTTGGGCTCAATCGGCGCAAAACGCGATCGGGATTTGCAGGCGGTGACCGTCGTAAAATTATGCAGCCTGGCCGCCCTTTCAAAGTGATCAAATTGAGAACTATGGGCGTTAACGCGGAAGCAAATGGCCCGCAATGGGCGTCAAAAGACGACGTGCGGGTAACTCGCGTCGGGCGGTTTTTGCGCAAAACGCGTTTGGATGAAGTTCCTCAATTTCTGAACGTCCTCAGAGGCGAGATGAGCCTCATTGGGCCACGGCCAGAACGCTTGGTGTTTGTGAGGCAGCTTGAAAAGGAAATCCCGTATTACCATGAACGCCTGAAGGTTTTGCCAGGAATAACTGGCCTGGCTCAGGTTCTCAATGGTTATGACGATGATCTTGAATCGGTTCGGCGTAAAGTTGAACTCGATCGACAATACATTAAAAAAGCCGGCTTTCGCCAAGACAGTAAGATTCTGATCAATACTGTTGGAGTCGTTTTGAAGGGCGAAGGTGCTCGCTAGGCCGTCGATTGATTCACTGAAATAGTGACTGATTTCTCCTCTTGTTCCGCTAAGGAACAAGGGGAGTTTTTTTAGGCTGTTGGTTTTGATTGCGCCGCGGGTTACGGCGTTGCATAATCAGACGATCAGCCCTTCCAGCATCAAGTACCCAAGGTGAAATTCAAGTCATGAAACCCGTGATTCTAGTTATTGACGACGAGGAAGCGATCCGACTATTTCTGGAGGCCACTCTGGAGGATCGGTCATTTGTGGTGCAGACGGCGGGCACTGGTAATGAAGCGATGACCTTGGCCAAGGAAACTGTGCCCGATTTGGTTTTGCTGGACTTGATGCTGCCAGACATGACCGGGATGCAGGTGCTGGAGGAGTTGAAAAAACTTTACCCTCATCTGCCCGTGGTGATGATCACTGGGTACAGTAAAACAGACGCCGCGGTGCAAGCAATGAAGCTGGATGCTTTTGACTTTGTGAACAAACCGATACAGCTGGCTAAGCTTCTCTCGGTTATCGAGGCGGCATTGGCGGCGACCGTAGAGGTGCGTGAAAGTTTTCGGCTCCGTACACAGTCGGATCTGTTTAGCTCCAGTGATGATATTGTTCCCAGCCAGTCGCCAGCAATGCTTAAGATCTACGAAATGGTGCGCCGGATTTCTAATGGTTCGGCAACAACGGTATTGATTGAAGGCGAGAGTGGTGTTGGTAAAGATGTCGTCGCCAATTTGATCCACCGGACATCGCCTCGTAACGCCTCGCCTTTTCTTGATTTGAATTGTGCTGCACTGCCTGAACAACTCTTAGAAAGCGAACTCTTCGGACATGAAAAGGGCGCCTTTACGGACGCTGTGCAGCAGAAAATGGGGCTGCTCGAACTCGCTCATTCGGGGACATTGTTTTTGGATGAAATTGGCGAAATGAGCATGTCGATCCAAGTGAAACTGCTTCGCGTATTAGAGAAGATGAGCTTCCGGCGTGTGGGCGGATTGGCGGATATTACGGTAGATGTCAGGATTGTGGCGGCGACGAATCGGCGACTGGCGAGCTTAGTCAAAGCTGGGCTATTCCGGGAAGACCTTTACTACCGTTTGAACGTGGTGCAGTTGCAGGTGCCGCCGCTGCGGTCACGGCCCGAAGATGTAGTGCCTTTGGCCAACCATTATTTAACAATCTACAATGAGCGGTTTGGAAAAGGGTTCACCGGGCTCGATGTTTCGGCGAAGCAGGTTCTGGCGGAATATAGTTGGCCAGGAAATATTCGCGAATTGAGGAATTTGATTGAACGAACCGTGTTGTTGGAAGATGGAAATATTCTCACTTCCGGGCATCTTCATCTTGAGCCGGTTGATCATGAGAGTCGAGAGTTGCCAACGATCTTGGCCGATGTTTTGGAAAGTCCCCTGACGGGAGACGGTGTGAAATTGGAAAATTTGGTGGAGGCGTTTGAAGCGGCTTTGATGCGCAAGGCATATGAGGCAGCCAATGGAAATCAAACGCGCGCGGCTGGGCTCTTGGGTTTGAATCGTGATAAATTTAGGTACCGCCTTAAGCAGTACGGAATCAAGGAAGCGTGAAGATGAATGCGATTAAAAGTTTAGTATTGGTGGGGCTCGTATTCGCTCTGGGTGGTTGTGGTGTGTATTCTGGTTCTAGCGGTCGGGTAGATGAAGGAATCCAACGGGTTGCTGTTCAGTATTTGGAAAACCTTACTCCGGAGCCCAATATTGGTGTGGATTTGGCTGACCTGATCACGTTGGCAATCCAGGTGGACAATACGTTGAAAGTGGTGGATGAGGGTGACGCTGACACCATCATCAGTGGGAAGGTATTGCGATACGCCTTGCGAGAGCAATCGCCGCGAGAAGATTTGACGGTAACAGAATACCAGGTTCAAATCGCAGTAGTATTGACGATGTCTGTGCGTTCTACTGGCGAGAAAATATTCAGTAACAAACGTTTTACGGGAACCGGGAATTACTACTTAGACGATGGATTGACGAGCGAAGATACGGCCCGTGAGCTGGCGGCAGGCGAAATTGTTTCCGATATTTTAGCCCAAGTTGTTAACGACTGGTAAAAGCGAGGACGATACTTTGGGATACCGCAAAAGCAAACGGCAGGCGTTGCCGGGATTTCAGGAATTGGTTAGCCAAGATCTGAAGAACAAGTCTTATCGGCCGGTCTATTTGTTAGCCGGTGAAGATCGCCATCGTATGGAAACTGTGATCGAACGCATTCAAAAAGACGCCTTGGGGCCTTCGAGTTCGGTATTCAATAATCATGTGTTACAAGGGGATCAGGCCGATGTGGGGCGCGTTTTGCAGCAAGCTCTGGCTTTGCCGATGATGGGCGATCGTCAGGTTATTTGGGTTAAAAATATTGATATGTGTCTGAGTGATAAAGCCAGTCAAGATGCGATGGAAAAATATTTAGAGAAGCCGGTGCCAGAAACAATTTTGATCATGACGGCTGAAAAGGTCGATGGTCGTAATAAATGGGTGAAGTCGTGCGCGAGCAATGGCTACCTGTTCGAGTTTGATCCTCCGACCGGCGATGCTTTGGTGACATGGGTTCTGAAGGCAGCGAAAGTAGAAAGCCTGCCGTTGACCAAAGAGCAGGCTCAATTGTTGTGTGACTTGGTGGGCAGCGACTTGCTTGCTCTCAAGAGTGAAATCAGCAAATTGGCTTTGTTGGCTGAGGATCAGGGTGGTCAACTCACCACCGAAGAGCTTGGGCGCGTGATCATGGATCAGGCGGCTCTTGAAGGGTATGAAATCACCAATAGTTTAGGGCCAGGTCGCACCGGACAGGTTCTGCACACGTGGTTTCGTTTGTCGGAATGGGGGAGAACGGCCTATGAGATCGCCCCTCTACTGACCTCTCGGGTCCGTAAGGGACAGATCCTGGCGTCAGGTCGCAGGGAGCAAATGTCTGACAATGAGATTGCCCGGTTGAGCAAACAGAACCCCTTCGCCATGCGGTATTTAGAGCCCATGGTGCGTGCAATGGGTGCTGATGGTTTGGCGCGAAATTTAAGGGCGGCGCTTGAATGCGATCGCCGTTTAAAGGGATCGCCCTTGAAGCCTGATATTATCATCGAAAAATTGATCTTTGATCTGTGTGAAGACCGCGCTGAATGAAGAGCATTCGGTGCGATTATAACCGTCTCTACCCGAAGGATAGAAAAATGTCAGACAATCTTGTTGAGTTCACGGACGAAGGTTTCGACAGCCAATTGGCTAATGATGGTAAACCTGTGTTGGTGGATTTTTGGGCCACATGGTGCGGACCCTGCAAAGCATTGACGCCGACCATTGAAAAATTGGCCGGGGAATTTTCCGATCGCATGGTTGTGGGGAAAATGGATATCCAAGCGCAACCATTGACCGCAGGCAAGTTTGGTATCAGATCAATTCCCGCATTGTTGTTTTTTAAAGACGGGCAAGTTGTTGATTCGCTGATGGGCGCTGCGAATGAAGACAAGATTCGGGATAAAATCGAAACGATCTTGGGCTGATTTAGCAGGCCTGGATTTGAATGAAAAAGCCGGGGTTTACTAAGCAAATTGACCGCTTAGTGAACCCCGTTTTTCTCTGATTATCCCAACTTAACATAATATACATTATGCGCAATTGTGAACGTACCCGGCTTAACTTGTTGTGTTGGCTTCGATTGGTACGCGGTCGGCCAGTTCATCCAGGTACGGCACTCGCCATTCTTCGCCAAACAGTGCTTTGATGAATCCTAAAATCGAAATCGAAAGCACGGCCAGGAAAAAGATCAGTCGCAAAGCGATGATCAAGATGAAGCCAAGAATGGGCAATTGCCCCAGCGAGATATCGACGATAAAAATGAAGGCGACCCCCACAATTTCTGCAAAAAGCAGAGCGAACCCTTGCCTGCAGTGTCGCGCTAAGAAGCGATCGCGTTCTTTAGCCATGATCGATATGAAGACAAAGAATGATATGTAGCAGATGGCACCCAGCCAGCGGTCGCGGACGCTGATTTCGCTGTTCATGATTTCCTCCGAAATGAGCGTGGATTTTTAGCCATTGGCCGTTAATTCGTCTATTAGCATTCAGTCTAACGCCTTTGAACCATCGATTCAAAGGTTCTTTCGCCGTGATCCGATGTTAAATTGTCGGATAATATCCGGGAATAGTGAGATTATATGGATAAAAGTTGGCATTTTTATTGAAAATATGGCACAATATGATGAGATGACATATTAAGAGTTCTCGCCAGCTTTGATGTGTTTAACCCCTGTCATGGCGTACTTTAAGCAGGATATTAACCTGCAGTTGTGGATCGCACCGTGTTGCGCGATGGTCTCGATATCCTCATCTTTTTTGCTCGCCATATGGTCATCACTTTTGCTGGCATCCTGGTTGTGTGTCTTCTGGTAGCAAAACTAAGAGGCTCGGGTCGGCTATTTGATCGAGATACCTTCACTTCTGCAATTTCTCAGCGCACTATCGTTTATTTTGCCATTTCTCTGATCACAATATTTTCTGGCATCGGCGTTTGGTATATGTCCGTCGACGGATTCGCTGGTGAGGTGGAGCCGATCGTTTCGTGTCTTTCTTGGCTCGTGCAAACTGGGCAACCCCTCTACACAGATTTTGACGCTGCAGAACGGTACAGTGTCCTTTACGGTCCGTCGGTCTTTCTCACCAACGGGCTTTTTCTACGCATTTTGGGGCCGACGATTGCGTCGGCCAAGTTGGCCTCGGTATTTGGCACCCTTGGCAGCTTAGTCTTCTTGTACGGCGCCCTTGCTCAAAAGCGCAATGACAGGGTCGCCTTAGGTGTCACTGCCTTGGCGGTATTGTACTACTGGACACAGGGTTTTGCCGTTTATTTAGTACGCCCAGATGCTCTGCTTTTGTTTGCCGTTGGGGTGGGATTATTTGCAGCGGTCAAAGCGCGGCGTGTGCTTTCGCTGGTAGCCGTTGCGGTGACGGCCGGCTTTGCGATCAATTTGAAGGCTCACGGTGTTGTTTATTTTCTGCCCATTTTTGGGTTGATGTACCAGCGCTTTGGGGCGCGTGATTTAATGCGCACATTTATGGGCACCGCTGCCGTTGTGATAGCGCCATTCTTTTTGTACCCGCAGGTGTCGCTGGTCAATTATGTCGGCTGGTTGACCAATGCCATGTCACACGGTTTTGAAAAGGACACGCTTGGTCAGACCTTTCGGTACGCAGGCTTTTTGCTGTTGCCGGTGATAACGGCTTTCATCGCAGCACGGGATCGTCGCCAATTGCTTTCCGAGCACAAATTGGCCATCGCGATATTGGTTCCGGTGTACGGATTGACCTTGTTGCTTTCGTCGAAACCTGGTGCTGGTCCGGTGCATCTGTTGCCACTCGTGCCAACGACAATGTACTTGCTGGGCTCCGTTTATCG
>JBLIOK010000066.1:0-10736 GCA_047639735.1 Candidatus Krumholzibacteriia bacterium
CCGTCTGAAACACCCATATGCCACCAGGAGCCAACAATTTATGTATGTCCATAATAAAGGCAGCCAAACGCCCGGTCGGCAAGTGAGACAACACATTTCCAATGCATATGACCCCACTAAAGCCCTCCGAAGGCAAGAGCCCCACTTCTTCCATGCCCAATATCTGAAAACGGTCGGATGGGTAGAGGCGTTCCGCTTCGGTGATCATACCTGGATCCAGATCGATACCCAGAGTGTGGCGCCCCTCACTCGCCAGCCGCGCGCAATAGGCTCCGGTGCCACACCCCACATCGAGCACACGGCCCTCATTGGGCAACCATTTGTCTAAGAATTCAAAGGTCTTGGGACGGAAGGGGAATACGGTTTCGTAGTGCCCCGCAAAGTCTGAATAAAATGCCATCCGTGGCAATCCTTTGCTTACGTGGTGATAATTCTGAAATACTTGCGCCAGGGGCCGACATCTTCAGAGTAGCGCTTGGCCGTCACCCGCGCCACTTGCCCCAAATGCCCGAGGTCGTGAACCACCCAGGTCGCCAGCAACTGAGCCAAACACGTCTATCTCACATACCCCAGGGAACGTAACATTTCCAAACTCTTCGCATCCAAATTAATATCGCCAACGCCGGCCAAACCTTCGGGCAACCCTTCTTGCAAATGAGTATCGAGCAAGGTGTTCATCTTGGTCATGAATTCACCGTCGATGGGGTGTAACTCCCTAGGATCTTGCGCCAAATCAAAGGACTGACTCGCCTGCGGAAACAGAATGTCACGAATCAGTTTTTTTTGCCCCAACTGCACGCTGATCAAAAAATCATTCTTGCGGGGAGCCTGCTCCGACAGCAATCGAAAATCACGCCATTCAGCAAACACGGCGACTTCACTCTCGTTCGTCTCGGCAGCCAGCAAACTGCGGCCTTGGGCATACGGCAACGGCGAAACACCCAACATATCCAACAAAGTTGGCGCCAAATCAAGAGTCGAAACCGAGCCCGATCGACGATCACTCGCCATCCACTTAGGCCAATGGATGAACATCGGCACGTGCAAAACTTCATCAAAAAGACGGTGGTGGTTGGTGAGGCCATGCTCCTGCAAATATTCGCCATGATCAGACACCACCGCGATCACCGTATTTTCGGCCATCCCCAGTTCTTCAAGTTTGGCGAGCAATTCCCCCACGAAGCGATCGGCGGCCAAGACCTCCGCGCCGTAGGCGTCCCGCACGTTTTGGAGTGGCAATGTCGCCACATTCTTGTCGTCTACCGTCTGGTCGAAGGCCATTCCTAAGCTGGCTCGATCAGCTGGCCGCCCCACATAAGGCAAGTGCGGCGTAAAGTGATGCACCCACAAAAAGAACCGTTCTTTTTGACCAGAATGGTGCCAATCAAGAAGCCAATTGCCTGCCCGTTGAGTAATCTGCTCAGGGTCGCCGCCACTATCCAGGTTATCCAATTGCGGCACCAAATTGAAGCTTTCAAAACCGCGCCCAAAGCCAAACCGGGCGGCAAGCGGACCACCAGACACAATCGCTTTTGTATTGAAGCCCGCCTGACCAAGATGCTCGGCCAAGGTCACGCTTCGCTCTCCAATCGCCAGATTGCGCGCGCGATGACCATTGTAAATCATACCGTGAGTAGAGGGGTGCTGGCTGGTCAGTATCGATGCGTGCGAAGGACCGGTGAACGGAGCCGTTGCATAGGCTTTTTCAAAGACAATCGCCGACTCTGCCAGCTGATCGAGATGCGGCGAGACCGGTGTGGCTTGGCCATAACATCCCAAATAGTCCGCCCGTAAGGTGTCCAATGAAATCAAAATCAGATTTGCTTGCCGTGTATCAGGACCCGAATCGCACCCGGCCCCCACCAAAAACAAAAACGACAGCCCGATAAACTTGATGTAACAGATCCTCTTCATCGTCTGGCCGCGCTTTCTTTCGACACCACAATTTCCCGAATTTCGGCACCTCGCCCCTCGGCGAATCCAACCTCGTCGCCTACAACTTCAAATCCACACTTCTTCAAAACCCGTAACGAGCCCAGGTTGTCGTGCGCGACTCGCGCGGTGATCGGCCACTTAGTGTTTTGAGCCAAAAACAAATCCAAGGCAGCAGTAGCGTAGCCATGCCCCCAAAACTCTCGGCCTAACCAATAACACACCGCGCGTTGGCCAAACATTTCAAAACCCATGACGTTGCCAACGACTTGCGATCCCACTTCGATGGTCATCGTATCGATCTCCGGATTGGCAATCAAGCTAGTCGTTTTCGCCACAAAGGCACCAGCATCTTGCGGGTCCTTGGCCGTAAAGGCTGCCATCTCCACCGCCACTTTGTCTTTTTGTTGCTCAAAAAGCACGGGCATATCTGCCTCGGTCATGAGGCGCAGCGCAAGCGATCCTTGGTAATCACCGCGTTCAAGCTCGTATTGACGCCACGTGCAACCATCCGCATCAAATTCATGTGAATAAGACATCCCGACCTTCTGCAATACCGCGATTGAAGCAGGGTTTTCCGCCATCGCGCGCCCAATAATTTTCGTCAATCCGTACCGATGGAAACCCAGGCTCAACGCCAACCGACTCGTCTCGGAGGCGATGCCTTGGCCCCAAAAGGGCTGGGCCAACCGGAACCCCAAGTCCACTTCATCCGTGGCTGGATGATATTTCAACCCGCAGAAGCCCGCATATTTTTCGCCATCACGCAGGAAGATTGACCAGCGGCCATAACCGTACTTTTCATAGTGATCATAATTTTGAATGAAGGTGTGAGCAGCCTCGACATCGTCAAATGGCTCGTCGCCAGTATGGCGCAATACTTCCGCATCTGCGTTGAGTTGAAAAACACCTTCAGCGTCGTCGGCGTGAAAGACGCGCAACTCAAACCGTTCGTTCGCCGCTACGGTATTGGGGGATTTGTCTGCCACCTTTATCGACTCCCGCTTTGCGCCAATCAGTTGGTGCCGTGCCGAAGCTCGTTGAATTTTTGGGCTGGGTCGCTCGCCAAAAACTCCACCAACTCCGCCACCACATCTTGTGCGGACAACAACAATCCTTGGTCATAGATCCCTTGAAAAAACTCGTGAGAAGGGAATTCAGCCGGGTCGCTTTGCCGCGCCACATCTTGCATCTGCGTGGCCACAACGCCGGGTTCGTAACTAAAAACGGCCGTATTGCCCGACCATTCGGGTCGCTCTATTTCGGCAGCCAAAGACATGCCCGCCATCCGTAAAGCAGCCTTGCTGGCACAGTAATCGGCAAGGCCAGGAATGCCCACCGTTGCCGCTCCAGAAGACACATTGGCAATCCGAAGGGGCGTCTGGTCCGGCACGAGGTTCGAGACGAATCCCATCAAATAGAGCGGTGCCACAGTATTGACGGCAAACAGGTGTGTCAAATCATGCGCATCCAAAGCCCGGATCGATTTTAACGCGCCAATCAATGCCGCATTGTTCACCAGCCCAACTCGTTGCCAATCCTCTTTGATCAACCATTCTTGCAACACGGAAGTGGCAAAATTTTGCAATGCCGAAGCGTCGCTCAAATCACATTGGAAGTGAAAATAGGCACCGTTATCGATTTCAACCGGACGCCGCGCGACACCAACAACGGTCCACCCCGCAGCCAACAATGCTTCGGCTAAGGCCGCGCCTATGCCGGAGCTCGTGCCCGTGACAACAGCCAACTTTTTCCCGCTTATTTCACTATTCATTCTGTCGCCATTTCTTGCAACTTCAACACTGATTTCCAATTTCGCGCGGTTGCCGACACCTTCAACATTCGCTCGAAGAGGGTGTTCGTCAATTTCGTGCGAGCAAATCCGTCGGGACAATGAAGGTAAATTTCTCGGCCGCTGACCACGACCTCTTCAGGTGCCACAACCCGCGCCATCAGTGCCTTAACGTCCTGTGCTTTCGGTTTCGCCGACAAAAACAACACCGCGTACTTCGACCCCTCGGCCGCAACATCAAAATCACCAAAAGGGTGACCGGATATCACTTTAGTCCATTCGGCGGTCGTCCGGATTTCCACAGGCACTTCAAAGCCATAGGCCTCCGCAATGCCCTCCTCGATCCGCTTTTTTGCCACCTCTGGTTGCCATTTTTCCGCCAAAAACAACACGTTGCCGGACTGGATGTACGTTTTGGTTTCAGCAAACCCCCACTCTTCGTAGCGGGCTTTCAGGTCGACCATTTTGATTTTTTTATGACCACCAACGTTGATGCCGCGCAATAGTGAGATCAACCTCATGAGCTGATTTTTCTCACACAGTCAATCACCGTGCCATCGACCCACTTGATCGCAGCGACAACGTGTTCGTCAAGGCGAGGCTTGTCGGCGGCACCGCCACAGATGTCTTCCACCTCTGCCTTGATTTCAGCCAAGGGACGGATGGGCAGACTAGATCCGCGCAGCCGTTCCAACAAATCAACCCGTTGCGGGTTGATGGCAATGCCGCGCTCGGTGACGATCACGTCGATCAATTCGCCCGGGCCGCAAAGAGTGGTCACCTCGTCAACGATGACAGGGATGCGATCACGGAAACTAGGAATCGGCAAGATGGTGCATTTGCTCGCCAAACAATTTTGCCAGCCACCGATGCCGTGCAAAAGACGCCCGTCACTATGCGTGACCACGTTGGCGTTGAAATTCAGGTCCACTTCCGTGGCGCCGAGCACCACCGCGTCGAGCATGCTCGCAAAATTGCCTTTGCCGTGCCAGTTGTAGCTGGTGAAGGGGCTGGTGTTCACATGGCCCGCGTTTTCGCGCATAGAACGCACACCTTCGAGGTCAAATGTTTGGCCGTCGAGGATATAATCGGTCAAACCTTCTTCAAGCATGTTGACCAAATACTGAGTGGAGCCCCCGCGCACAAATCGCGCTTTGATTTTTCGTTCGCGCATCATGTCGCGCAGAAAGAGAGCAAAACTCAAAGCGGTGCCACCAGCGCCCGCTTGAAAACTGAACCCATCCCGCACGATGCCGGCTTCGTCACAAAACTGTGCGGTCAATTCAGCGATCAACAAACGATCCGGTGACTTGGTGATTTGGGTGGTGCCGGAAATGATCTTGCTGGCATCGCCAATGGAATCCATGACCACCACTTGGTCTACGTTGTTGCCCTGGATTTGCCAAGGGATACACGGAAATGGCACCAAGTTATCGGTCACCGCAATCACGTGATCAGCGTACTCGCTATCGGCCAAAGCAAAGCCCAACAAACCACAAGCCGTTGGCCCTCGATCGCCGGTCGCATTGCCAAAAGAATCGGCAGTCGGTGCGGCGATAACTGCAATATCAACATGCACCTCGCCATCTTGAATCGCCTGGTAACGCCCACCATGGCTGCGCAGTACAGCCATGCCTTTCATTTTGCCTGCGGTGCAATAGTCCCCCAGAGGACCATTCATCGACCCCTCGATGTGGGCGATGACCCCATTGTCCATATGCTCGATCATGCCCGCGTGGCATGGGAAGCTGGCGCTAGGAAACCAGCGCAAGCCTTTGACACCGATTTCTGCCGCCGCCGCAAATACCGCGTTGGCCACAAAGTCACCGTTTCGCAGGTGATGATGCGTGCTGATGGTCATGCCATCTTTTAGGCCCGCCTTGAGCAAGGCTTGTTTGATGCTATCGGTCCGCTTGTCGCCATCGACGGGATAATCAGCGGCGTTGCGAATCGGCGCGCCCGCTTTGCGACCAGTGGGCCTGTACTTGCCAACCCCGGCATACGCAATAGCCGCCTCGCCATTGATTTCCTCTGGCACCAAGCGTCCAAGCGCGTTTTTGATCATTTTAGTCATCACGCGTCTCCTTCGGCGTCACTGTCATCTCGCCAATTGGCGGCGAGCTTACCCACCAGCACCGCTTGGGCCACCGACGCCGTCGCTCGTTTGACCACCGGTGCGTCGATCATTTTGCTGCCCAAACTCACCACTCCCAATCCTTTGGCCTCGGCTTCTTCAAAAGCCAAGACGATTTGTGTCGCCCGAGCGATTTCTTCTTCATCAGGGGCGAATGCTTCGTGCACAACCTTGATCTGGCGCGGATGGATGCAACCTTTGCCGACGAAACCCAAGCCCTTGGCTTCCAGGACGGCGTCCCGTAAGCCAGCCATGTCACCTGTGTCGCTGAAGACGGTATCTATCGGTTGGACACCTGCAGCCCGCGCCCCGTTCAGCACTTGAGCTCGCGCCCAAAAACTCTCGGTTCCCGTTTGGGTTCTTTGAGCGCCAATGTCGGCAGTGTAATCTTCTAAGCCAATAGCCAAACCCACCACATTCTTGCTGGCCGCCGCTATATCGAAGGCCCGCCAGGCACCAGCCGCCGATTCGATGATCGGCATCAAATATACAGTGCCGCTCACGCCGTGAGACTCCTGAAGCTCGGCGACCTTGCGATCCACGGCGACCACCTGAGCCACCTCTTCCACTTTCGGGATCAACAACACATGAACGTTGTGCGGCACAATCCACTCCAGGTCATCTAGCCCCTGTTCACCTTGATTGATGCGCACCATCCGCTCAGCGCCATAAAAATTCACGGCGCGCAATGCGTTGCGTACCAAACAGCGTGCCGCGTCTTTTTCAGCCGGGGCAACGGAATCTTCCAAATCCAGAATCACGCCGTCTGGTTCGTGCAAGCCAGCGTTCACGTAGAACTTGGGTTCGTTGCCGGGCAAGTAGAGGCGGCTGCGTCGTAAGCGGCCGTGTTCGCTTTCGCCTTCACAATGAGGTTTCAGGTCCAGCAAGAACGGCGTATTCACTTGGTGGCCAGCTCGCCGTACAGCAGTTTCAAGCCGAGCTGCCAGGGTGAAAGGCAATGAACCTTGATCCTCAACCCTCACCAACGCGTGTTGGACCCCCAGGGCGGCACAGCCTTCGGCAACCAAATCGTTAATGCGCGGACCGAACATACCAAGAACTCTGCTCTGCAGTTCAACCTGGACCCCACCAGCATCTTTTAGCTCGACCCTAACCCAGCAATCGGAACGCACGTCTGGCCCCCGTTTGCCCGCTTCACCGCTTTTGGACATGCCTACTAACCTCTTTCGATCACTTGAGGAATCGCATCTTCATTCTGCCAATAATCGTCCAGATGGCACGCGGAATCAACACCCAAAGCGCCGACGTTTTTTTACCTGTGCTGAGGCGTTTTGACATTCGAACATTATACGGGTATAAGTCGGCACTGCCATGTTGGGGGTTTTTCCCCAATTATTTTCCCAAATCTGACAAAACCTGATGACCATTGGCCTTATCGCCTTTTTTTCGCTACCGAATTCCCGTACAATTCTGCCTTTTTGCCTGTGAATAACTCGGTGATAACGTGCTGCGGAAGGGGGACAAAAAGCCCACGGTCAATGACCGTGGGCTTGAGCAAAAATCCGGCAAATCCTTTAGAAATTTAGTCTTTCGCCAAATCCTTCAGAGTCTCGCTGAACAATTTCCAAATCTTCTGCACGCTCGAGATCTGCACCTTTTCATCGGGGCTATGAGCGCCGCGAATGTTTGGTCCAAAACTGACGATGTCCAGGTCCGGATATTTTTCAGTGAACAATCCACATTCAAGGCCGGCGTGAATCGCCAACAACTCGGCCTCGACGCCAAAGGCCTTCTTGTATTTCTTGCGCGTGGTCGCCAAAACGGCCGACTTCATATTAGGCTTCCAGCCTGGATAGCCTTCTGGTTGTTCGACCTCGGCACCAGACAGTTCGCCGATGACACGGTGCTGGACAACCAACTCGTCGAGCACGCTCATGACCGAAGAACGGCTGCAGCACACGATTCTCATTTTGGAACCTGTCGTCGTGACCACACCCAAATTCGTGCTCGATTCCACCAAGCCTGCAATATCCATGCTCATTGCGGTCACTCCGTTAGGAATAGCCGCCAACAACCCCATGCTGGACTTCGAACTGTCGAGGCTGAAGCACCGTGGTGCCTGCACGGCCGCGACTTTCCATTCGAATCCATCGTCAATGCCATCGAGTTCTTCGTTCTTGATACGTCCTAAGTACTGGTCCACCGTTTGCTTAAATTTGCGGCCGTTCTCTTTAGCGATCACGACTTTGGCTTCGCATTCACGTGGAATCGCGTTGCGCATGCTGCCGCCATTGATTTCGACCAAACGCACATCCATTTCCTGGGCCGCAGCCAACAAGGCGCGGTTCAGGATTTTGACGGCATTGCCGTGGTGTTTATGGATATCAAGCCCACTGTGCCCCCCACGCAGCCCCATCACTGTCACCTTGCGGCCCACGCTGTTTTTGGGCGCCCGCGCACTGCGGTTTTTGAACGTGAACACCGAATCGCGACCGCCAGCGCAGCCGACAAAAATCGCGTCATCTTCTTCGCTGTCCAAATTGAACATCGTTTTGGCGGTGAAAAAGCCCTTTTCAACGTTGGCGGCGCCGGTCAAGCCGCGCTCTTCATCAACGGTGAGCAAGATTTCCATAGGACCGTGGGTCACGCTTTTGTCGTCGGCCAAAGCCAGGCCCATGGCACAACCGATGGCGTTGTCGGCGCCCAAAGTGGTTCCGTCAGCGGTCACCCAATCGCCGTTGATCATCATCTTGATGGGGTCTTTGGTAAAGTCGTGTTTGGTTGCGGCATTCTTTTCGCAAACCATATCGACGTGCCCTTGCACCAAGACGGTCGGTGCCTTCTCGCGGCCAGGCGAGGCAGGAATTTGGATCAACAGATTGCCAACGGCGTCTTCTTTCCAACCCAACTGGCGCTCATCAGCCCAACCCTTGAGCATATTCATGACCGCAACCTCGTCGCCCGATCCGCGCGGGATGTCATTCATCTTTTCAAAAATTTGCCAGACAGCGGCCGGTTGCAATTTATCAAGCTTCCCCATTAGGGCACTCCTTCGCAGGTGAGTTGGTCCGGATTCAGGTTGGTCTTGGGATGTGAAAATTGGGTCTCAGCACGCCTCAGGTCAAGGCGCGCTCGGTCAATTGTCGTAACTGAGAACTATGCCCCAGTAACCGGCGCAATGCAGCCCGCCACAGGCGTCCACGGCGACGGCTTCGAGCTGGTCGCGCTCCCCGGTCACCAGCAATTCCCACGCTTCGCCACTGTTGCGCAGCACGATTCCATTTTGACCGACGGCATAAGCCACGCCGTTTTCGGTCCCGGTTATACCATTAAGTGTGAATGAAGTCGCGCTAGACTGCACCTGCCATGGGGAAATGACATCGCCCTCATTGTGCAGAATCAAGCCATTAGAGCCAACAACCATCACTTCTCCACCCGGTCGCTGCCAAACATCGAACAAGGTTGCGTCGCTTTCGCTGTCGAGCACCCTCCAGATTACCCCGTCAAAGTGAACAATGGTGCCACCGAGCCCCACAGCGTAGACATCGTCCCCGCTGGCGCCGTGAACTCCCAAAAATGATCGGGTCGTCGGGCTGTTCATTTCTTCCCATACGGCACCATCAAAATGCATAATCACCCCACCGCTGCCGACGGCGAAGATGTCACCGTTGTCTTGCCCCCAAATGCCTTCCAAATTGACCGGATCTTGCAGCTGCCAGATTGTCCACGGCCTCCCCGCTTGATAGCGAGCAATCACACCGTTGCTGCCAACAATGAAGAAGTCGTCGGCCGATTCACCCCAGATGCCCGTGTAATCCACGCCTTCAATCTGGGGAGCAATATTGAGCCAGCCGCCGTCTGTCGCCTGCAGCACAGCACCTCGCTTGCCCACCGCCACCATTTCATCACAACCCGAGGCCAAAACGTCGGTCAACCAGTGGGTGTGACCCTGGCTCAAGGTTTGCCAGGCTGGACCGCTTAAACTCATAACCAACCCGTTATAGCCCACGACAAGCAGTGCCGCGTCGCCATCATCCCACATCCCATACAAGTAACGACCTTGGGCAATGGTTTCTGCCTGCCAAACGCCTGCCTGTCGGGTCAGGTAAGTGCCAGAGGCCCCAACAACAACCGGTGCTTCGCCCGGCAAGCCGCGCACCGACCATAACCGATTGGTCACGCCGCTCGCTTCGGTTACCCAGCTGTTGCCATCGAAGCGCAGAATGGTGCCCACACTGCCAACGGCGTAAACAGTGTCGGGCGTCAAGCCCCAGACGCTGTCCAAAGCGTTATTGGTGCCGCTATCCATGGGAGCCCAGACGTCGCCGTCAAAATGAATGATCGTGCCATTACGGCCAGCAGCGTAAATGTCATCAGCAGAAAATCCCCAAACGGAGTACAAGGTCTCATCGACACCCGACTCCATTGCCGCCCACGACTCGCCATCAAAGTGAGTCACCACACCACCTTCACCGACCGCATAAATGTTATCGTAACTAGTGCCCCACAGACCCAACAGATCGTCGTAGGTGTCCGGAAATTTTTCGGTCCAATTTTCACCGTCGAATTCGAGGCACTGCCCGCCTTCGCCAACGACCACCACCTGCTCAGGACCAACACCCCAAACAGCACGCAGGTTTTTAAAGTATTCGAAATTCCACGTCGTCCATTCGCCGTCTTTATAACGTTTGATCGCGCCCTTTTCACTGGTCACAAAGAAGTGAGAGCTAGAAACACCCCACACGCTTCGGTGGGTGTATTCTGGCGCGAGGGCCTGCTTCCAGGTAGGGTCGCCAGCATTGTTGATCTCTGTGGGATTATCTTCGCTGCAACCGGCAGCCCACAGCAAGACAAACACCATCACAAAAGTGGCGCTTGCGGCTGACCATCCACGCGCCAATAAAAGGCGTGAGATCG
>JBLIOK010000067.1:0-10681 GCA_047639735.1 Candidatus Krumholzibacteriia bacterium
GCGACGATCTCCGTAAGCGGCATGATAACGTACCAGCCAAGAACCGCCGTTCTTCGCGTAACCTTTCCCGCCTGCGTTCGTCAAATACGCTTATAGTCGATCAAATATTTGGTGCGTCCAGGGCGTTCTTATGGGCGAGGAGAAACCTCAAGCGCCACTAGCGTTATATCGTCCTGGGGGTTGCCGCTGGGACACCATTCTTCGAATTTCGCGATCATCGCAGGCAGGCTTTCGGCCAAGGGCAGAGAGCGCGTTTCGGCCATGATCGAGATCATCCGGTCATCGCCCAGCTCCTGGTCATCAGAATCAGTCGCCTCGGAGGCCCCGTCGCTGTAAATCAGAAGACGATCACCGGGCTCCAGTTGCACGCACTGTTCCTCGAATTCGAATTCCGGCAAGACACCGACAATGACTCCTTTGGCCAGAGGACACAGTGTGGTCCCGTTGGCGTTGAGCCGCACCGGCGCCGGGTGACCAGCCGTGGCGTAACGGAACTCGGCGCTACGCAGGTCGAGAATGCCGTATATGATTGTGAAAAATTTCCCGGTTTGCGGGCCTGGAGTAACCTGCCGGTTAAGTATTGTAAGAGCTTGCCCCGGACTGGCTGGGACAAACCCCGTGGGGCTGTCGGCATCGGGAACATAGAGGCAAGACTGTTCCGGAAAAGGTGAGAGTGAGCGGTTGAGCGAGGCCGAAAGCAGCGCCGCGGGTGCACCGTGACCACTGACGTCCAAGACGTAAAGCCCCACGCGGTGCTCGTCCAGACGCAAAATATGCAGACCGTCTCCGGCCAACTCGTCGCAGGGCCGAAACTGCCAAGCGAAATCATAACCCGGGATGTTGGGTAATGACTGCGGCAACCACGCCTTTTGAATTACGGCAGCGTCTTGCAGGTCGTTCCGCATCTGATCGTTGGCCCGTTGCAGTTTTTCTTCCGCTTCCCGCCGCGCGGTGACGTCCGACTGGATGCCGATGAAATGGGTCACCGCCCCCGAGTCGTCACGGACCGGCGTGATCGACAGGCGGTTCCAGAAGCGTGTGCCGTCTTTGCGGCGGTTGCGGATTTCGACTGTGCATTCGCGTCCCTCTTGCATGGCTTGACGCATCTCTTTGACCGTCGACGGGTCTGCCACGTCGCCCTGCAGGAATTTGCAGTTTCGCCCCATGGCCTCGGCGGCAGAGTATCCTGTCAGGCGTTCAAAGCCTTCATTGATATAGATCAGGGGACGATTAGGCAACCGCGCATCGGCGATCGTGATGCCTTCCAGCGCTACAGCCAGGGCGCGGTCCTGTAAAATCAACCATTCGTTGCGGTCGAGCTCGTTCTTCACGTGATTTTCCTTGGTTCAGGCATTGCTTTGATAAACCTAATCGGCAACATGAACATACACAGGGATATCATTGGTTCTCGGTTTGCACAAGGCTGAGAGGGCCGCCCCGATCAAATGACCGGCCGACCACTGCTATACATTGAGTTAAAAAGGGCCGGGTGTTTTTTTGAAGAAGGGATTAAGAGAGGGTGTCGTTATAGGCGCTAGATTGAAACGCCGAAACTGACTTCATCGCCTTCAGCCAATGCTTGCAAGAATAGATAGTCAGATTCGCTGAAGGCAGCGCCTCTGATGTTTGGTCACTAAACTCCGCTTGCCAGACGATGCCGTCGGCCTCAGGAAAACTTTGTGAAAGTAACTGGTCCTCAAACAGACGTCCCAGAATACTGTTTTCATCCATACCATCAACCAACATTCGGGTAACAAAAGCAGGTTCTGGCGATTTTGCTAACAGGCTCTCGGCCTCAGGCTCTATGGCCGTTACCTGAAGCACCAATTTCATCATGTCTGGTTTTGAAAACTTGGCAGGAAATGCCTTCTGCGACAAGACCGCTGCTGCAAAGATTCTGGCATGCAACGATATGTCAGACGCCTCTTCCCAAGGGTGCTGATCCTCGACAAAATCCTGAACAATGACTTGTCGCGCGCCTGCTGTAATGCTGTCCTGTAATTTATAGATGAGGACAGCGTCTGCGGCATCAATGGGTTTCATATCTTGCAGCGCCATCAAAACCACATCTAATAAATCACTGTCTGATAGCTCTTCAATATCATCAACTTCAAGTTGCTCTAGCAGTTTACGATAGTCATCATCTTCCCATGTCCCGGGCATATCATTGATTTCTTTTAGGCTAGATACCGAGACGTTGAAGAGCGGCTTCATATATTTTCTGCTTCTGTTTTCTGGCTTTCTTAATGGGCGAATTGCCAATCATGCGCGTCGCCAGCTTCAGAGACATATTATTGCCTCAAAATTAATAGACACCTTTTTTCTCAACGATGGCCAACATGGCTTCATTGAGCCGGATCGATACGGGCAGCAAACCAAAAGCTCGGCAGTTGCGCCGAGCTTTTGGTTGTGAAGGCAAATCCCTCTCGTGCAGTCTCTTACTTGGTCAGCAAAAGCTTTCGCGTGCTGCGCACACCAGCTGCATCCAGCGCCACAAAGTAGACTCCACTGGCCACGGTCTGGCCACGCTTGTCGGTGCCGTCCCAAGACCGAGCGTGCTGTCCTGCCGCGAGGTTTTCGGCAACAAGAGTGGTCACTCGGCGCCCGCGCAGATCAAAAACAGACAACTCGGCCCGCCCAGATGTCGCGAGGTTAAAGCGAATGACCGTTCTTGGATTAAATGGATTGGGTGCCACTCCTTCTAGCCGCGTCAGCTGACTCGGTATGATCGGCACCGCTGATACGTAACTCACCTCATAGAATTCCAGGTCATCGATGGCCGCTTCGACAATGCTGCCACCTCCGTCATCAGCGGCTAAGAAGCGTATGCGGAATTGCGTTGTAACTGCGACATAGTCCTGCACACGGAACAGGACTTGAGTCCAAGGTTTAGCGTCGTTGGTCAGCGTTTCCAATTCTACCCACGATACGCCATCGTCGTCGGACACTTGCACCGTGAAAATATCGGAGGCAGGGTTCGCACCAGCTTCGTTGACATACCAGCGAGCATAAGACATCAGAGGATCAGATAATCCGCTGAGGTCAATCAGCGGACTGGTCAAGGTTGTTGTGCCTGCGTCAACATCGTTAGCCCCGACACTCAATGAAGGATCCGCCGCATTGCCGGTTACAAAACACAATCCAGTCGTGGTGCCGGGTGAGGAGTCAGCTCCTGTTTGTACGGTTCCACCGGCGCTTGGCACCGGCACTGCGCGTTGCCAAAGGCCCGTGGTGGCGTCATCTCCGGCGGTCGACAGAGACCAGCCGGTGTCGGTATCTGCGTTGTCATACCACGGTGATTCGGCGAGGGTCAGATCGATCACCGTGCCTCCTTCAACAATATTGATCTGTTGCTCAAGGCGCCCAAAGCCAGCGCGGCTAACGCGCAAGGTGTAAGGGCCAGCGGGAACCTGCAGTAACGAGAACTGTCCGGCCAGGTCTGTGGCAGCGCCGCGGGAATAGCCCAATAATTCGATTTTCACATCTTCCAGGTTCACTAGCGCTTTGGCCAACGTTTGGCCGGTGATGGTGCCCGAAAGAGGCCCAGCCGGTAGCCTTTGCATATTGAGATCAAGTGTCGCCGGCACTCCTTCGGTGAGAACAATTTGCGTTTCGAACAGCGCGTAATCTTCGCTGGTCGCGCGCAAGGTGTAGTTGCCTGGTGCTCCTGCCACGTCGTAGCGGCCGTCCGCAGTGGTGGTGATCACTGCGCCAGCTTCCACCAATTCCACTTGCGCGCCGAAGACGGGGGCGCTGTCCCCAGAATCTATGGCGATGCCGCCGATGCGGCCCCACGCTGACTCCTCGAGGATGAGGAGCCCTTGGCTGATGTCGCTCACTATGATCCGACCAGAGGGCAAATACGGGTAGATGCCCCAGATGCCATTATAGCCGGTATTGGGCGCAGTGTAGTTGTCAAACCAAGCAACTTCGACCGGGTGAACTGGGTCAGACAAGTCGACAACCCGCGTCCCTTCGGTGTAATAGGAAATGTACGCCACGTCATTCTTCACGGTCAGGTTGTGGACGATCGCACCGGGCGTGGCCACTTGATACTCGGCGACTTTTGTGATGGCCTGCAGATTACGGATGTCCCAGATCAACACGTGACCGTCGACGGCTTCGTCAGTGGTGAGCAGGTAGTCATCTGCGTCGGTTGTCCAGGTGTTGTGCGTGGCTGCAGTTGGATAAGTGATTGGGCCACCAATGACCGTTGGTGCGGCAGCATTAGTGAAGTCTACTATGGTAAAAGTTTGGGCCGAGAACTCAGACAAGTAGCCGATATTGTTTCTTACAAACAGGTCATGCACAGCGGTCGCGTTCCAGACGCCAATTTGCACTGGCGCGACGGGGTTGCTGAGATCCAGTATGATCACGCCGTGGTTTTCGCTGTCGGTGCCGCAGATATAGGCCCGTGCCGTCGCCTCTTCTATATAGAGGTTATGAGCGCTGTTGAAACCCACGTAGGTTGCCGCTAAAAATGGTGCCGTGATGTCGGTCAAATCGATGATCTGCAACCCGCCGCCACCTTCGGTGACAACATAGGCCCACTGGTCATAGGTCTTGATGTCCCGCCACGTACTGTTCGGTCCGGCGATGAAACCTGTTTCAACCACATTGGCCGGGTCGGAGACGTTGACGACTGATGTGCCGCCTATGGTGCCTACGATGGCGAGTTCTTGCCCCACTTGGGCTGGAATTCCTGGGTTAACGACGGTGTAGCCCCAAATGTCATTGTAGCCGTTGTGGATATCCTGGCCCCCGACTTGAGTCATATTGAAGCTTCCCTGTGCCCAAGCGAAGGCAGGGATCGTCAAAATAGCCAACAAAAAACAAAAGCTGATCATAGGAATTACGCGTTTCACAGGGTAGGCCTTCCGAGAGGTGATAAATAGTTGATGGTGAGACTGATATCTACGTTAGGGAAAACACATTTCAAGTTTTCAGTATACCATACTTGAGTCGCATTGAGTTTTTGGGGTGCAAGGGCTCGTTTCTGCAATAGCCGCCTACTTCACCAGCACGACCCGTTTGGTCTCAGACAAATTCCCCGCATCGAGTCTGTAAAAATAGACACCAGCGGGGACGGCGCTTCCCGATTTGTCATCACCACGCCAAACGGCAATGTGTTGGCCTTCATTCAGCATGCTGCCGCTGACCAACTCACGAACTAAGCGACCGCCCATGTCATAAACTCCCAGACGGGCTCTCTCAGCACGAGGTAACTCAAATTCGATCGTGGTCATAGGGTTGAATGGGTTGGGGTAGGCCGTGAGCACGAGCCGCTCAGGTGCGGAGGAACCGGGCAGGTTGGAGACCGGCGCGGTGACGTTGAAGTCCAACGTCGCTCCAATGGTTGATCCGGGGATCGCCGGCAAGCCCAGCAGACTGAGCGCCAGGTTTCCGCTGTCGCCGTTGCGAATAGGCGCCATCGCGTTGTAGTCTGGCCGGCCCGCGCCTGGCTCCAAGCGCGTCGGATTCAGTGCGTAAAGGTCGGCGCCCACATCCACACCTGTGCCCCAGACAAAAAACGGAATCGTGTACATCCGCACGTCGGTTGCATCGTTATGACCGAACCCGGTACCGCCGTGGTCGGTGGTCAGGATGATGACCGTTCGGCCCAGCAGGATGGGATTCGCTTCGACAAAATCGAGGAGTTCGCCAAGATACCCATCGACGGCCTGTACCGAGGTGTTCCAGGCGACGCTGCCCCAGGTAGAAGCGTGGCCGGCACTGTCGGGATCGCGATAATGCACAAAGTTGAACTGCGCCGGATCGGCAGCAAGAGCGGCCATGAACGACGCTTGCATCAGCGAAGCGTTGGAGGGAGAACCACTAGAGACGGTTAGGAAGGTATCGATCTTGTCAGCACCGTTGTCCGGGCCGGTCACATCAGGCGCGCCGCTGGTTTCGTTGTAGCTTTGATCAAAGATGATAAACTTGCTCTTGCTCGCATACAGGGCCGTGGACAAGCCGTGGTCATGGGCAACATCAAATACGCCGGTAATGTAGGCGACGTTAGGGTTGCCCACATTGTGAAGCGTATCGGTTGGTCCGGGGGTGCTGTTGCTGGTGTAGCCGTGATAAGTCGTCACGGGCTGGCCTACCGGTTGGAGAACGGGTCGGCCCGTGATCATGCTGGCATGGTTGGGCAGGGTGACGGTATGGGTGTAATCGGTGCGCGCGTTGAAGGTCGAGCTTCCTTCGTCGACTAGGCGTTGAAAGTTCGCGTAGTCGCCATTGACATCATTGGCGAGCAGGCCGCTGAGCAGGTCGCCTCGTAGGCCATCGACACTGATGAGAATCACGCGATCGACGGGGTCGGCGAGCGTGGGGGTTGCCAAAAGGATCAGGCCGAGTATCGCCAACAGTCGCATCAATTATCTCCGGAATTTGAATCATTAGTTTTCTGCGCCGGACCCAAAAAATCACTAGCACTTGGCAATTGTCGTACAAAACGACTCGTCCAAAGATACATTATATTCTGTTTGTGTTTTGGATTTTTTTGGAAGCCCATTGCCGGCCTGTGCTTGCCACCGAAAAAAGCCAAATGAAACCATTTTCAATTGGATTATGATAACCAGAAATCATTGGCTTGTAACGCGTTCTGTCACAATGAAAATGGCCCTCAATTCCAATTTACAGAGCGTGTTACCTATCATTGGACCCGCGCCAATGCGTCCATTAATGTTTCTCTAAGGAGTAGCTGTAAAGCAACAGTTCAGGTCTCGAAATATTCATAAGGAGTCGATCATGGAGCGGAATAAGATCCTTGTTGAGGGCAATGAAGCGGCGGCGTCTGTGGCCCATCGCTCGAACGAAGTGATTGCGATTTATCCCATCACTCCTTCGAGCGCCATGGGTGAATATTCGGACGCTTGGTCGAGTGCCGGTCAAAAGAATGTTTGGGGCGTCGTGCCCGATGTGACCGAGATGCAATCTGAAGCTGGTGCGGCCGGAGCCGTACATGGCGCTCTGCAGGCAGGTGCTTTGACCACCACCTTCACCGCCAGCCAGGGCCTTCTTTTGATGATCCCCAACATGTATAAAATCGCGGGGGAGTTAACCCCTACAGTCTTTCATATCGCCGCGCGCACCATCGCGACTCACGCCCTTTCTATCTTTGGCGACCATTCTGATATATACGCCTGTCGCCAAACCGGGTGGGCGATGCTCGGCGCTGGCAACGTACAGGAAGTTCATGACTTCGCCCTGATCGCCCAGGCCTCGACTCTCAATAGCCGCATTCCCTTCCTGCACTTTTTTGACGGTTTTCGCACCAGTCACGAAGTGTCCAAAATTGAAAAACTGAGTGATGATGATATTCGGCACATGATTTCCGAAGAGTCTGTTTCAGCGCACCGGTCGCGCGCGCTCACGCCAGATCGCCCCACCCTGCGAGGGTCGGCCCAGAATCCGGACGCCTACTTCCAGGCCCGAGAAGCCGTGTCGCCATTTTATCGGGCTTGCGCCAATGAAGTGGTCAAGGCCATGGACAAGTTCGGGGCTCTTACCGGACGGCAATACAAACCCTTTGAATACTACGGTGCCGCCGATGCTGACCGTGTGATCATCGCCATGGGCAGCGCTTGTGAGGCCATTCACAACACCGTGGACAGGCTCAACGCTGCCGGAGAAAAAACAGGCGTCCTGAAAGTGCGGCTGTACCGCCCCTTCAGTGCCGAACACTTTCTCAGTGAATTGCCCGCTACGGTCAAGACTCTTGCCGTGATGGACCGGACCAAAGAACCTGGTGGGCCAGGCGAACCTCTCTATATGGATGTCGTCACAACGCTGAACGAAGCGCGCGTCGCTGGCACCAGCCCCATTAGTGATGACGCAAAAATTATCGGCGGTCGCTATGGACTGTCGTCCAAAGAGTTTAACCCAGCAATGATTCAGGGAATTTTTGCCGAGATGAATAATGATGCACCCAAAAATCACTTCACCATCGGCATCAACGATGATGTTTCGGGCACCTCGCTCGATTACGATGCCGACGTCGACTTCGAAGACGACAACGTGGTGCGAGCTGTTTTCTTCGGCCTGGGTTCTGACGGAACAGTGGGCGCCAATAAAAACAGCATCAAGATCATCGGCGAAAGCACGGAGAATTACGCCCAAGGCTACTTCGTTTACGATTCGAAAAAAGCCGGCGCCGTAACAACCAGCCACTTGCGCTTTGGACCCGACCCATTGCGCACGCCATTTTTGATTCGCAAAGCAAACTTCGTAGCCTGCCATCAATGGACCTTCCTGGATCAGCTTGAAATGCTGGACAAGCTCGTCGTTGGCGGCACCTTCCTGCTCAACAGCCCCTTTGGTGCGGCTGATGTCTGGGATAAGTTGCCTCGCGAAGTGCAGAGTGGTCTGATCGAAAAGAGAGCCAAGTTTTATGTCGTCGACGGCGTGAGAGTAGCCAGAGATTCTGGCATGGGCGGGCGCATCAACACCGTCATGCAGACGTGCTTTTTTGCGATCAGCGGCGTATTGCCCCGTGAAGAAGCCATCGCTGCGATCAAAAAGGCCATTGAGAAATCGTATAGCAAAAAGGGTGAAAACATTGTCCGCATGAACTACGAAGCGGTTGATTCTTCACTGGCCAATATGCATGAAGTGGCCGTTCCGGATCTCGTCACCAGCGAACGCGTGCGTCCGCAGGTTGTGCCGGACGAAGCGCCCGACCACGTCAAGCAAGTGGCCGCGATGATGCTCGCGGGCAACGGTGACCAGTTGCCCGTAAGCGCCTTTACGCCCGATGGTGTGTGGCCCACAGGCACGGCCAAGTGGGAGAAGCGCAACATTGCCCAAGAGATCCCCATCTGGGTAGAAGATCTGTGTATTCAATGCAACAAGTGTGTGTTCGTTTGCCCGCACGCTGCAATCAGGGCGAAAGTTTACGACCCCGAAGAGCTTAGCAATGCACCGGAGACTTTTAAGTCGCTAGACTATGCGGCCCCGGACTTCAAAGGGACGAAGTACACCATCCAGGTGGCGCCTGAAGATTGCACGGGTTGCGATTTGTGTGTGCAAGTTTGTCCTGGTAAAGATCGCGATAATCCCGAGCGCCTCGCTTTGGTGATGGCCGAACAAATGCCACTGCGAGAGGAGGAGGCAAAAAACTGGGACTTCTTCCTGGACCTGCCCAATCCCGATCGCACCAAGGTGCGCACCAACGTCAAGGGCACGCAGTTCCTCGAGCCTCTGTTCGAGTTCTCGGGCGCTTGCCCCGGTTGCGGTGAGACGCCGTACATCAAATTGATGACCCAACTGTGGGGCGACCGCGCGATGATTGCCAACGCCACCGGATGCTCGAGCATCTACGGCGGCAATCTGCCCACGACTCCCTACACCGTGAATTGTGAAGGGCGTGGACCGGCTTGGGCCAACAGTCTGTTCGAAGACAACGCCGAATTTGGATTCGGATTTCGCCTGGCCGTCGATCAGATGACTCGCGAAGCCGAGAAGCTCACCGATGAACTTGGCAGCGATCTGGGTAACGAGCTGGTCGAAAGCCTGTTGAGCACACACCTGACTGATGAAGCGAGTTTGATTGATCAGCGCGGGCGTGTGGAAACACTGAAAGCGAAACTCAACGACAACAATTCAGATGCTGCACGACGGCTGCTGGATTTGGCCGACTATCTGGTTGAGAAGAGTGTTTGGATAATTGGCGGCGACGGCTGGGCCTACGACATCGGTTACGGGGGACTGGATCATGTGTTGGCCTCGGATAAGAACGTCAATATTCTGGTGCTCGACACCGAAGTCTATTCGAACACCGGCGGGCAAGCATCCAAGGCCACACCGTTGGCTGCGGTGGCGAAGTTTGCTACGGGCGGCAAGCAAACCGGTAAGAAAGATCTCGGTATGTTGGCCATGTCTTATGGGCATGTGTATGTCGCTCATGTCGCCTTTGGCGCCAAAGACAACCAGACGGTCAAGGCGATGCTCGAAGCGGTGTCTTACGATGGGCCTTCTTTGATCATTGCCTACAGTCCGTGCGGTGAGCATGGGTATGATCTGGGTCAAGGCGCGAGCCAGCAGGACTTGGCGGTGCAATCCGGTTACTGGCCGTTGTATCGCTTTGATCCTCGTCGCACGGAAAAAGGTGAAGCGCCATTAAAGCTGGACAGCAAGGGCCCCAAGATTCCGGTCGCCGATTTCATCGCCGGCGAAAACCGGTTTCAGATGTTGGCCAAGTCGAATCCCGATGAAGCCAAGCGTTTGGCTGAAATGGGACAAAGCTTTGTTGACCGCAAATGGGTGACCTTGAAGCACATGGCAGCGCTGAAATACGAGGTGGTTTCGGCTACTGAGTAACAAGGCACTGAGCCGAGACACCTTTTTCCAAAGAAAAGCCGCGGCCATCGAGCCGCGGTTTTTTATTGGGAAGACTCCTGTCAGCCAATCCTGTTATAAGGGCAATTGCTGCCAAGAGAGGTCGCCATTTTAGCTATGTCCGACATGTTCAGAGCGCCGTCAGGTGGGCATCGGTAGAAGCGCCGCCGACGTGAAGGATTGGACAGAGGAAATGTCGGAGTCAGCTTGGACTGGCGCGTTGAAGGAGACACCGAGAATGAAAAGGCTTAGTTATTACTATTGAGGGTTTCATGATTTACCCTTGGGTTAGGGCTGCAATGAAGGCGTATGTTATCCATCACCATAGATGGAAATCACT
>JBLIOK010000068.1:0-10680 GCA_047639735.1 Candidatus Krumholzibacteriia bacterium
GCTGGTGAGAATATTGAAGCCAAGCCGCCATTAGTATTTGAAGGCTCGTACAATGAGTTCGTTAAGGCTGGTGGCGAAGCTTCGGGGGTGCATGGTTGATGAGCGATACGCTGATGAATGCGCTGACCTTTTCGCGATTTGGCGGGCCTGAGGTTTTGGAATACATCGCGATTCCGAAACCCGCGCCGGCCGCTGGCGAAGTGTTGGTTGAGATGAGGGCTATCGGCCTGAATTACGCAGACATCTATCGTCGCCAGGGCAACTACCACCTTGTGGGCGAACCGCCGTTCTTAGGTGGGTATGAAGGCGCGGGGGTTGTTGTTGAGTCCCATTCAAAACATCACTCCGTTGGTGCGCGAGTAGCGTTTGCCGATGTTCCCTTGGCCAACGCTGAATATGTTGTTGTGCCTGAAGACCATGTCATCCCGTTGTCAGATGAGACCGACTTTCCCCTGGCTGCTTCCATTCTGCTGCAAGGCCTGACGGCTCACTATTTAGCTACCGATAGCCACGACGTGCAGTCCGGTGAAACAGTCTTGATCCACGCTGCCGCCGGTGGCGTGGGGCAAATACTGACGCAGATTTGCCGCCTCAAAGGCGCGCGTGTGATTGGCCTTTCGCGCAGCAAGGACAAGCTCGTGGTTATCAGCGAGTGCGGCGCGGATGAAGCGGTCGTCTTAGATAATGATTGGGTTGCGAAGGTTCTCTCGCTAACTGAAAAACGCGGGGTGGATGTGGCTTACGACAGCGTGGGCGCAACTCTTCCCGATACTTTTATTGCCACCCGCGATTGTGGGCAGGTAGTCTTCTACGGGATGAGCGGTGGTGACCCCGAACCTGTTGACCCGCGTATGTTGATGGACAGCAGCAAGACTTTGACAGGCGGCGACTTGTGGAGTTATCTAAATTCGCGTGCAGAGCGCCAAGAACGCGCGCAGCAATTGTTTGATTGGGTTGCTGAGGGCAAATTAAAAATCAAACCGGCGGTTGAATTTGCGCTAGCTGATGGCGGAATTGCCCACGACTATTTGCAAAGTGGAAAGTGTTCTGGAAAAGTTTTGTTGATTCCCGAAATACAATGAAAAACGAACTCGAGTCCCAGGAAATCCAGTGCCCCTATTGTTGGGAATCCTTCGAATTGCTGATCGATTGTTCAGTACCGCAGCAGTCTTATGTGGAAGATTGTGAAGTCTGTTGTCGTCCCATTTTGTTTCAGGTTTCCGTGGGCACAGACGGCACTGTAACTGTTGGGGCTGCTCAGGAGGATGATTGAGGACGAAGTCATCCTGGCGGGTCGGTGGTGATCTCCTTCGAGATAGTATGTGAACGATATATGAGAGTAAAAAACGTAATTGGAAAGTAAAGATTTGTTGGGTTGATGGTTTGCGAGAATACGATTGAATTTTGCAACTGCGTGGTTGGACCTGGCCCATAATAAACTGTAACTTCGGGACTTGCCGCAACGTCTTCAAGCTTAGTTAACCCAACCGCGAAGTGGGCTATCGAACACCCGAAGTTTTTTTCGGCATCTCACTCTTCGTAGTGCCCATCAATGGACTCGTCATTTCGCTCGCGCACCACGGATTCCCATTTCCACAACGATGACCCTGAAGGCTAGTTTTTCCGTAACCAGATCCGGAATGTCGTGCCTTCGCCAAGGATACTTTCGGCTTTGATCTCGCCGCCGTTATTCTCGACAATGCTAGCGGCCGCAACCAAGCCCAGGCCTGCTTTTATGCGCTCCCCAGTCGGAGCAAAAGTTGGTTCGAAAATCTGAGACGTGGTTTCATCATTCATGCCGCTACCGGTATCGGAAATTTCAACTCGGACGCGGTCGCCGTCGTCCGCCGTGCGCACCCGCACCTGCCCTGATTCAGCAATCGATTCCCCAGCATTTTGCAGCAGTGTCATGAACACGTGATTCATTTCGCGCATATCCGCCAAAACCGGTTCGACCTCAGTGAACTCTCGGACGATTTCGACTCGGCCCCGAAAGTTGTGTTCAAGCAGAGTCAACGTTTGCTCGAGGGCTAAATTCAAATCGGCCGGCTCAAGCGAAGCCGCGTCTAATCTGGTGAAGCCCTGCAGGCTTTTTGTGATTTGCCCAATCCGGCCGGTGGCCATTTGGGTGACCTTTTGATTGCTTTCCATAATTTCCAGCGCTTGGGCGAATTTGTCGTTGCTCAGCAACTCCGAGTCCCTTTCTGTGACCAAACTTCGGATCCTGGATACGCAGCGATCTGTCACATCGCTGATGCCCGTTATGGCACCGAGTGGTGTGTTGAATTCGTGCAACAGGCCAGCGACCAAAGAACCTAGGGCAGACATTTTTTCTGACTGAATCAATTGGGCTTGGGTCGTGTGCAATTCGTTTAACAAGACCTCCAGTTGGGAGTTCTTCTCTTTCAATTCCACGTTTTTTAACCGTGAGATTTCGGCCTCGCGGTCGGCCTTTTCCATTTCAAACCCAACCTGTAAGTTTATCAGCCGAGAGTTCGCCAAGTCTCCAGCGACTTTTTCTTTCACCTGCTCATATAGCTTGTAGTGCTTAAGAGCTGTCGCCGGGTCACCCAGGGCAGCGTGAATATCTGATAACGCCAAGTGCGATTGAAAAATTCTGGGTTTCGCGGCGATTTCTTCGGCGATAACAAGGGCTTGTTCAACGTGGTCCCGGGCTGCGGCCACATCGCCTTCTGCCAATAACAATTTCCCCAGGTTGATCAAACTCGTGCTCACCGCTTGACGGTTGCCGAATTTTTTGCGCAACTCAAGGGCCCGTTCATGGTGTTTGCGGGCAGTAACAAAGTCGCCTTGCGCTTGCAAGGTGACGCCCATGTCATTGAGCGCGCGAGATTCCCCAAATTCATTCTCGCCCTTTCGGAACCCGGCCAAACTGCGTTTCTGGTGTTCTAGCGCTTTGTCGTAATCCTGTTGAGCCTGGTAGACGATGCCTATTCCCACTAGGGCCCGGGCTCGCCCAACGTCCAGGTCGAGGACTTCAAACTGCTCCAACGCCTCGCTGTGATATTGCAACGCGCGCGCGTGATCACCCATCTCGTGGTAACAGCCGCCGATACCGTGTAACAACCAAGCTTCATGCAGATCGTCGCCAACCGCACGATGGGCCTTGAGTCCTTTGAAGAGACTGTCCAGGGACCGTTCGTAATCGCCCAAACTCAAATGCACATTTCCCATGATGCCTTGCACCAAACCGAGGCCAGCGACGTCATCACCGGCCTGCATCATACGCTCTGCTTCTAACAGAGTGGCCATCGCTTTTTCATGTTCAGATTTGAGATATTCGCCGAATCCTGCGTGATACGTGGCGTACCGAATGCCCCGGTCGTAGGAGAGTCGCTTGGACATGGCCAAAGATTCGTCGTTCAAGGCCATTCCGCGCGGAATGTCACCCATCGCCACTTGTCGCGCCAAATCCGTGAGCAGATCTGCTCTTTCAATGCTGTCACCTGCGGGCAACGCGGCGATCTGACTTTCGAGGTCTTTAGTGTCCGTCATCAAAATTGAGCCTCTCTTGGAGTCGTTCATCATAGGTGGATCTAAGATAATGAACTCTGGGCCAAATCGCTTTGAAGTTTCCAAATTGAAAATATATCTCGATCACTTATCCCAGGACGCGCGCCAATCTAATCGCAGCATAACCTCGCCGGCAATTTTTTCGTCATCTGACTTCGTGTCGAGAAGTATCACAAAGGCGTCTTGACCTGGCACTTTAGAATAGGTGACAACATTTGGTCTCATCAGCAAGCCAGTTTCAACGAGGACCTTAGGTGGGTCGGGGCGCAGGCCGCCTTCGTGCGGATTGAGGGCCACAGACATGATTGTTTTGCCTGACGAATAGTAGATAGTGTCGCTGGTGTCATTCCAGACCGGAAAGGATCCGAAGCCAGTTGATACCAGCCATTTGTTGGCCGGGTTGTCAAATTCGCAAACGTAAATTTCAAGCTTTCCTGCTTCGCGTCTATTGTAGACCAACCATCGTTGGTCGGCTGAAATAGCTGCGAAGGCATCCATAGATTCCGTGCCGACAATTTTCTCAAAGTTTTCCAATAAGAGGGGCACTTCTGGATGGGCGATCATGTCGTACTTAAAGAGGTCCCACGATGTTTCGCCGGAATATTTCGAAGTCACTAGCCATCGGCCGTCAGCTGAGATGTCCTGCGCGATTTGATCAAAATTCTCTCGGGAAACAACTTCACTTTCACTGCGGTTGCCGACCAGTATACGCGAGATGCCTCGTAACGAGGTTCCCCCTTCGGCAAAATAAAGATATTTACCATCGGGGCTCCATACGCTGGGCGCGATGTATCCTTCCGATGATTTAAGGCGAGACACGAAGAGAGTTTCCAAGTCCATGAGCAATATTTCTTCGCGACCATTGGTCACGGAAACGAACGCGAGAGACTTGCCGTCGCGCGACACTCTCGGGTGGACGTAGTGTCCAGTAGGCAGGCCCAAATCGGTTCTCTTGCCACTAAAATCAATCATGACGAGATTGCCTTGAAAGTCCTGCCCGTGCCCACGAGTAACCAACAGATCGCCTGATTGCGAGAGATGGAAAAGAGCTGCGCCGTTGTCCGCGGTCTCATCGCCGGTTTTGGCTGATACGTCTTCCAAGACAGAGAAGGGGGTGCCTAGTGACTTCAAGTCGGAATCGACTTTGACGGCGTAAATCGTGCGGTCGCGGACGTAAAGCAAGTGATCGTCGCCAGACATTCTGGGGAAAGCGCCACCTCGGTGTACGAGTGTTCTTTCCTTCGTGGTCAGGTCAATGGCTTCGATGTTCCCATCTTGATAATCTTGGTTGTTGAATTGGGTGTTGAAAAGAACACGAGTGCCATCGGCGGTAAAGTGGGGCCAGCGGTGCGAGCGCTCGAATTTTTCCATATCAAGCGTGGTCAATACTTCGGGCACACCGCCCTCGGCGTCGACAATCTTTAGACCCGATTGAGTAGCACCACAATAGACGATTTTGCCGTTGATACCCCAAGTGGCGCCGCGGCTAGTAAGGGCATCAATGGAGCAAATGTCCAAAGCAGTGCCACCGCCTAAAAAGACCTTACGCATCTTTGTGCCAGCCACAAAGCCAACCCACTCACCGTCCGGCGACATAAAGTGCATCGTTGCGCCTTGGGTGCCGGGCAACGGTTTGGCGTCGACCTCGTTGAGCCGACGTATCATGAGCTGCCTGCCCGAACCCGACTGCTCCAGAAATACGATTGTTTTCCCGTCGGGTGTCAACAGGGCTGCCGGGCCGAGGGAATTGAATAATTCACCTTCGGCACACAGATCCAGATCAAAAGAAGTGCCGACCGGAAACTTTGGCGCCTGTTTCGGGGCCAAGGCGCTGCTCAGGAAAAATCCAATGACTAACAAAAGAACGGCTGCGGGAATCAATATTTTATTAGAAGTGCGGCCGGACGATTCGAGCAGGCCGGCGTGACTGAGGGTCGATTTTTCTTGCGCAGCTACGGCCAATTCAATACGGGCGTCGCCGGCTGATTGCAACCTTTGGCGAATGTCTCGTTCGAGCCCGCGCACAGTGACCCGGCGCAAGCTCGCGGGCAGTGAGAGGGGAAGTTCGTCCCAGGGGACCTCCGCTCTCAAAACGCCAGCTAGTGTATCGCTCACCGTTTCGCCGGCGAAGAGTTGACGACCTGAAAGCATTTCAAAAATAATGACACCTAGAGACCACAAGTCGGCGCGGTGATCGACCGTCTTGCCGCGGGCTTGTTCGGGTGACATGTAGGCGGCCGTGCCAAGAATGACACCTGCCTGAGTCATCGCAGCAGTCATCGTGGGAGAGGCCATTGGGTCATCACTGGCGAGGGGGTCGCTCTCAAAAGCTCGCGCGAGTCCGAAGTCGAGGATTTTTACGGTACCATCTTCACCCAACTTGATGTTCGCGGGCTTGAGGTCACGGTGAACGATGCCTTTGTCGTGGGCAGCCTCCAATCCGGTGGCGATTTGTTCAGCGATTCTGATAACTTTTTCGGTCGAGAAGGCGCCTCGTGCCATGTGGTCCGACAAATCTTCGCCTTCGACCAACTCCATCACCAAAAAGTGTTTGTCGCCGATGTTTTCAAAGCCATAGACCGAGGCAATGTTTGGATGTTGCAAAGAAGCTAGGGTACGGGCCTCGCGCTGGAATCGAGCCAAGCGTTCGGGGTCTTGGTCAAAACTGGATGGCAGAACTTTGACGGCGACGTCACGGCCAAGTTTGGTGTCCTTGGCGCGATAGACTTCGCCCATGCCGCCTTTGCCGACCAAGGCCAGAATTTCATAGTGTCCTAAAACTGTGCCGATCAAGGTGTCGTCATATCCTTTGTTGGAACATCGTCTTTTATGTTAGGGTTGTCGCTTGCGAGGCGAGAATACCATAACTCGACCGAAGGTCCACACTTCGAATAGACACGATGAGGTGTGTGGGCCACTTTGTGAATGATGAAAGCGAGTGCCTCTTTGAAAAAAATCATCCTCTTGTTTGCGCTCTTCGTCGCCGGTATTGCCTGCGCAGAAGAGACTCAGTCGACAAAAATTTTCCTTATTCGGCACGCACCGGCGGTGTCTGACGAGACCAATGACCCTGGTCTGACAGCCGAGGGCAAGGCATTAGCACAGCGCTGGGCGGCCGTATTTGCTTCCGAATCGGTTTCAATAATTTATTCCACCGACTACAAGAGGACTCAGCAAACAGCCCAAGCCATCGCTGACAGCCAAGGTGAGTTGCCGATCACTTCGTACGATCCTCGAGACTTTGATCTTGAACAACTGTTGTTGGAGATCAGTGGCAAAACGGTCGTGATCGTCGGGCACAGCAACACTACGCCAATGGTGGCCAATGGGTTTCTTGGCGAAGAAAGGTTTGCCCAATTTGATCACGAACAATACGGGACCCTGATCGTGGTCCAGTACATTGGCGAGGGACCGGCCAGCGCGGCGATCTTGCACTTCGATTGATCTGATTACTGCTGTTTGGCCAAAGCAGCCATAATCATGGGAACCAGAGCTTGGCTATAAGTCACGGCATCGCTCGCGTTCAAATGCGACCATTCTGGGCACTTGAACTGCGCAAGCTCTGCGTAGTCCTCGAAGTGTATTCCCGGCGCGCCTGTATCAGCCAGCATACGATCCCAGACGCCTTCTCGTGGCGAAAACTTTGCTTCCAAGGATCGCAAACCTCCCGTCGAGGGCGGGCGCACAAACACGACTCGTCCACCGCGAGCTTGAACCGTCGCGACCGCCGCTTGGATCCGAACGAATTGCACGTCCATATGTTTGGCGAACCCCGCTTTGAAATCAGCCATCGGCACGCCCGGTGGTGGCGGTGGTGGCGTGAAAAGTGGGGCCCAAATTTGTTGAATTTTGCGCGCTAAAGGCGATTCCAGGGCGCATTGGCTCCACATGTAGGCTTGGCGGTACTCGTCGGTGCCGGCAAAGTAGGGCGGTAAAACGGGAGGCAGGTGGGCCTTTGTCCCCGGGCGGTCGGCCAATTGGATTCGCGACAAAAGATTTGTAAGCTTCAGATCCTCCGAATTGATCATTGCCAGCCGATTCTGTAAAAACTTACCAAGCACGAGGCTAGTCTGTTGTGACGGAGACCAGTTGTGGAAGCGGTCAAGCGCATCGGCGGTCAAATATACGGGACCACCCTGCGGGACAAACCAAAGACCCGGAGTGACGCCTAGAATGAGGTTGCCTCGAAATTCGGACGCTGCGACATCTTCTAAAATGGCCAATGGATTTGATCCGGGAATAGCCAACTGGATGGGGATGTCGCCATCATGAGCAGCCGCCCAAGTGTCCAAGTCGAGGTCAAACTGAATGCGTGACGAACCCACTACGACTGTTTGGTCAGGGTCATCGCTGATGCGGCTGCGCGCGGCGGCCCATAAATCTTTCGAGTCTTCTATGCTGGGCGTGTAGGCCTCGGCTCGCACCCGCATTTCCCAGGCGGCAATGGCCACGACAAAGATAACCAGTGCGACGAGGCCGGCGAACGACCAATTCGTCTTCGGGGTTTCCCGCTTAAAACTGGAAGTAGATAAAGGCATTTTCTGATCCTTGGGTTATGGCTAGCAAGACAAGCATGCCGCCCCAAACAGTGCCGTGCAGCCAGGCCGGTTGGCGCGGTGCGGCATCTTCAATCGGGATGGAACGATGCATCCAATGGCTCACAATCAAGATGGCGATCACGAGCAAGACTTTATAGATTTCAAGTGTGGGCAAGACCTGGGCGCCGTCGTTGATGATGCCAAACATGGACAGCAGCAGCAGCTTAGAAGAAGCAAAATCTTTGGCGCGGAAGAAAACCCAGGTCAGATTGACGAGGAAGTAAGTGAAAGTCCCCAATAGCAGTTGGCCTGGCAATGATCGAACCCAAGCTGGGCTGCCAAATCGTCCGTGTAAAATACGTTCAACCGCCAAATAGACTCCGTGCAGGCCTCCCCAAATCACGAAATTCCAACTGGCCCCATGCCACAAGCCGCCGAGCAACATTGTGACCATTAAGTTGGCATAGGTGCGTAAGTTACCGAGGCGGTTGCCGCCGAGCGGGATGTACAAATAGTCGCGCAACCAAGAGGAAAGCGAGATGTGCCAGCGACCCCAAAAGTCGGAAAAGCCGATTGCTGCATAGGGGCAGCGGAAGTTGTCTGGCAACGAAAAGCCAAAACAAAGCGCGACGCCGATGGCGCAGGTTGAGTAGCCGGCAAAGTCGAAAAATATTTGGCCGGAGAAGGCGAGCACACCGAGCCAGGCGTCAAGAGTGGCGACAGGCCCTCGGCTAAAATCGAAGACGGTTTCGGCGGCACCAGCGAGCATGACATCGGCCAAAACGGTTTTCTGAAACAAACCGAGGGTGACCAGGAAAAGCCCCCAGTTGAACATCTGGCGGTCGGCTCTTTGGGGTGTTTGGCATTGGGGCAAAAAGTGGGTCGCGCGCACGATCGGCCCGGCGACCAGTTGTGGAAAGAAGGTCACATAGAGGGCAAAATCGAGCAACGATTTTGAAGGTTGCGATCGTTTGAGAAAAACATCGAGCGTGTAGGACATCGTTTGAAAGGTGTAAAACGAGATACCTACCGGCAGGATTATACTGGGTGCGGCCGCTTCAAAGTTGAGCCCCATGGAGCCGGCGAGAAGTTGAAAATTTTCGAGCAAGAAGCCGCCATATTTAAAGTAGCCGAGCAAACCAAGGTTAGCCGCGAGGCTGAGGCACAGAAATGCTACGCGGCGACCGTGATTCTCTTCTTTCGCCATGCGCCCAGCGGCGAACCAATCGATGCCTGTCGAAATCCACAACAAAATCACAAAGGGAGGATTCCAGGCCGCGTAAAAGGCGTAACTTGCCAGGAGCAGCAAAGCCTTCTGCCATCGCCATGACTTTATGGCGTAGTAGAGAATCAAAAGTGAGATGAAGAACGCCACAAAAGTGAGGGTGTTAAATAGCAAATGGACATTCCTTTACGAATTTGAATTTCAATTTCATTCAGACTACCATTTCTGGGAATCAAAAGCACCTGAAACTATATAGTGTGAGAGTCCGAGTTCCGGGAGTCTGGCTCATCAAGTATGATGGGCCAAAAATGGGTGGTGACGAGAGTTTAACTTGGAGGGGCTTAGAGTGCATTTAGGAAGGCGGCTTCGACTAGCTTTTGGCTTGCTGTGCGGATTGCTTTTGGCGGGATGCGCTGCTTCCACTCAATTGACGAACGATGACATTCGCCTCTATACAAATGCAGTCCAGGTGCCCTCTAGCCGTGCGGTTGCTGATTCACTGGTTTGTGTTTCTTACAATATTGCCTTTGCAGCAGAGCTTGATCTGGCCCTGGGCGACTTGCGCAAACATGAGATATCGCTGTTTGCTGATATTCTTTTTCTCCAAGAAATGAACGCCACTGGCGCGGCGTACCTCGCAGCCGAACTTGGCCTGAACTATTACTATTTCCCTTCCTATATCAGCCCACATCACGGCGATTTGTTCGGCAACGCTGTGCTGTCGCCCTGGCCTTTGACGAATGCCAAATCCATTGTGCTGCCTCATCCCAACCCGCTTACCGAAGACAGGCGAGCGGCTTTGGCGGTCGATGTGACCATGGGAGATCGCACTGTGCAGGCCATCAGCGTACATTTGGCAACCCTGGTCGTAGAGCTGGAAAACCGGGTGGAGCAGGCTGAAGTCATTCGAGACAGTCTGGTGGCGCCGACTGGCCCTGTCGTCGTCGCTGGTGATTTCAACTCGGGCAATGACTATGAAAGCATGCGTTTTCGCCGTGTATTCCGTAAAAAAAGTTTTCGCGAGGCCCGATTGGGCTTGGATCGCACCGCCCAGGCAGGGCCACTTGATCTTGTGGGCTACCATTTGAAATTAGATCATATTTATTATCGGAATATGGCCTATGTTCATGCAGGGGGACTGCTTGAGACCGAAGCCAGCGACCACTTTCCCATCTGGGCCATATTGCAATTTCTGGACAGGTAATTGCAAACGGTATATCATTGAGCTAACAAATTAAGTCTAGACACGCGCGGCCCACAGGTGGCCGCACTAAAAGCTGCCGCGATTTCTTGCATGCCCCCCTCGGCTTCAGGCCTACCTGAGCTCCGTCCGAGACTGTGCCTGCCACAGATCCGGATTAACGAGACAGGATTACATGTCCA